>JALYFY010000055.1 GCA_030777385.1 Pseudomonadota bacterium
GGTTGGTGATGCAGATGACGAAGGCATTCGGGGCATATTGCTTGATGCCGTTGCCGACGGCTTCCATGACCTTCAGGTTGATGCCGATCAGGTCGTCGCGGCTCATGCCGGGCTTGCGCGGCACGCCTGCGGTGACGATGATCACGTCGGCGCCTGCGATATCGGCGTAATCGTTCGCGCCCTTGTACTTGGCGTCAAACCCGTCGACCGGCGCGGATTCCGCAATGTCGAGACCTTTGCCCTGGGGAATGCCTTCCGCGATGTCGAAGAGAACGACGTCGCCGAGTTCCTTCAAGCCGACGAGATGGGCGAGCGTACCGCCGATCTGGCCTGCACCGATGAGCGCGATCTTTTTCCGGGCCATGGTCTGTCCTTGGTTTTGAGAAGGCAAAAGCCTTTTATAAGGTGGCGCTGTTTGACATGAGAGATGGGGTAGCTTCAAGCCAGCAAAAGGTTAACAGGCAAGGCTTTGCGGCCCCGATTGGGACAGAACGGGCTTAACCTTAAGGATTTCCTTCGCTGCCTCAACAACTTAGCAGGCAGCCCATGTTTCTCAATTTCATGTTACAATTTTGAGAATTTGTAACTGTCCCTAGACGCTGCCGTTCCCCAGAGCGCGCAGGATGACCCGGATCATGACGGAGAGCCGCTGATCCAGAACATCCTGAGGCACCTCGGCGTCGAGGCGAACAGTGAGCGGATTGATGAAGCGGTACACCGCATCGCTGATGAAGGCGATGGCCTTCTCCCGGTCCCGGGGCTCGAACTTGCCCGTGGCGATGCCCTCGTCCAGCACCCGCTCGATCAGCCTGCGCATCCGGGCCCGGTGCTTGCGAATGAGAGGCCGGGCGGTTTCCGTTGCCATGCAATAGACGTCGAACAGGTGCCGGTTGTCCTGCAGAAGCTCCCGATGGGTGCCGGCCCAGGCCTGGATCAGGCGCTCGAGCTTGTCGTCGGCGGGATCGGGGGAATCCGCGATGTCGGCAATGGTGGCTTCCAGGCTGCGCAGCCACTGCCCGGCAACCGCATCGATGAGAGCCGCCTTGTTGGCGAAGTAGCGGTACACATTGGCATGGGTCATGCCAGCCGCATCGGCAATCCCGACGACCGTGATCTGCTTCGGCCCGACCTGCTTCAGCTGGTCGGCGGCAATCGTCAGAAGCCGGGCATCAGCCGGAGCGGCTTCCGCAATCCGGAAGGAGCCGCCGCTGGGCCGCCTCATGTCTCAGCCAGCCCCGTCGAGTGCCCCCGGTCCGCCGAGTCGGTGCGGCCATGGGGCAGGGAGAGGTATTCCTCCGAACGCATCTCGATGAGCCGGGACACGGTGCGGTCGAACTCGAAGGCCTCGCGGCCGGAATCCGCGTGATAAAGCTCCGGCGCCTCGGCCTCGGCGGAAGCGAGCAGCTTCACATGGGCATCGTAGAAGGCGTCGATCAGCATGATGAAGCGCTTCGCCTCGTTGCGGCGCTCAAACGTCATCTTGGGGATGTTCTCCAGGATGACCGTATGAAACTGCTCTGCGACGGCCAGATAGTCGGCAGCCCCCAGGGGCTTGGAGCACAGATCCTCGAAGGAAAAGCGGGCGACCCCGCCTGCGGCCTGCGGCACCTCGACCGGGTGGCCCTTGACCGTCAGGGTGAGAGGCCTGCCCTGCTCCCGCCCGGTGAGGCTCCTGAAGGCACGGCCCAGGGCCGCATGGGATTCCTCGTTGGCGGGCGTATAGAACACTGGGCTGCCGGCCAGCTTCTCCAGGCGGAAATCGGTGCGGGCATCGAGCTTCGCCACCGCCATGCGCTCCTGGAGGAGCTCGATGAAGGGCAGGAAGAGCGAACGGTTGAGACCGCCCTCATAGAGCCGGTTGGGCTCCACGTTGGAGGTCGCCACCACCACGACGCCGTGGGCGAAGAGCGCCGTGAACAGGCGCCCGAGGATCATGGCGTCGGCGATGTCGGTGACCGTAAACTCGTCGAAGCAGAGAACCCAGGCCTCCTCGGCCAGAGCCTCGGCCACGGGCGCAATGGGATCGTCGCCGGACACCTCACCGTTTTTCAGCTTCTGCCGGTAGGCGTGGATGCGCTCATGCACGTCCGCGATGAAGGCATGAAAATGGACCCGGCGCTTTCGCCTGACCGGCAGCGCCTCATAGAACAGGTCCATGAGCATGGTCTTGCCGCGCCCGACCGAACCCCAGACATAGAGCCCCTTGGGC
>JALYFY010000056.1 GCA_030777385.1 Pseudomonadota bacterium
GCTGCTCGGTGGGCGAGTATTCCTGGAGGAGAATGCCGTCGAAGGAGCTGCGGCGGCGGCGGTGATCCCACACCATGTTGACGAACCACTTCCGGCCGTCCTCGTCGTGGAAGAGCGACGGATCGAAACCCGAGGAGTTCATATAGACCGGGTCGGACCATGGGCCTTCGATGGACGGCGCGGTCACGAGGTAGTTGTGCGTGTCCTTGAAGTTGCCGAGGCGCCGCTTCACGTCCGTGTAGATCAGCCAGAACAGGCCATCCGCGTAGGTGAGCGCAGGCGCCCACACGCCGCAGCTGTCGGGATTGCCCCGCATGTCGAGCTGGGATTGGCGGTCGAGCGGACGGCCGACCAGCCGCCAGTTCGCGAGATCGCGGGAGTGATGGATCTGGACGCCCGGATACCATTCGAAGGTCGAGGTGGCGATGTAGTAGTCGTCCCCGACCCGGCAGAAGGCAGGGTCGGGGTTGAAACCCGGCAGAATGGGATTGCGAATGGTTGTCATGGGTCCTTCCGGTGAGCGAACGAAGAGGCGAGGGGCTCGGTACCTTACCCTTCGATCTTACCCCTCGACCTGGCGTGCGGAAAACATCGACACGCGCTCCGGCATCTCGTCCACAGCGGGCTTGAACTCTCCGGTCTCGGGATCGCGCACCATCAGCACGCCAGAGGCCACGCCGAAATAGGCGCCGTGGAGCTGGAGCTTGCCGCGCTCCACCAGGATGCGCACGCAGGGGAACGTCATCAGGTTCTTCAGGCTGTTCTCGATGGCGGCGAGTTCGAGCCGCGGCAGATAGGATTCCAGATCGCCGTCATGGGGACCGAGCCGTTCGCCGGCGGGCTTGATCAGGGTCATCCAGCGGCCGATGAAATCGCCCGGCGAGAGCGGCGCGGTCTCGTCGGCAAAGGCGCGCACGCCGCCGCAGCGGGCATGGCCCAGCACCACGATATGCTTGACCCTGAGCGCCTGCACGGCGAATTCGAGGGCCGCCGAGGTGCCGTGATAATCGCCCCCGGTCTCGAAGGGCGGCACGAGGTTTGCCACATTGCGAACGACGAACAGCTCGCCGGGGCTCGCATCGAAGATCACCTCCGGCGACACCCGGCTGTCGCAGCAGCCGATCACCATCACCTCCGGCGACTGACCCTTCTCGGCAAGAGCCTCGAAGCGGGTCTTCTCGCGCGGGAAGCGCTCATCGAGAAACGCACGGTATCCTTCAGTCAGGCGGGTCGGAAACATGGATCGTCCTTTGCTTAAGGATGCACGAGTTCTGCGAGCTTGCCGAGTTCGACATTGGCCCCGCACAGGAGCACGCCGACCCGCTCGCCTGAACGGGGTTTATAGACGCCGGAGATCAGCGCCGCCAGGGCCGCGGCGCCACCGGGCTCGGACGCGATGCGATACTCGCGCCAGAGCAGCCTTTGAGCGTCGCGAATCGCGTCGTCGGTGACGAGCGCCACGTGATCGACGCTCTCGCGGCAGACCGAATAGACGAGGTCGCCGGTATTGCGGGCGCCGAGCGAATCGGCCGCGACGGAATCAACGTCCACATCCACCGGTCCTCCGGCCTCAAGGGCGGCGTGAAGCGCCCGCGAGCCTTCGGGCTCCACGCCCACCACCTTCACCCGGCCGGCCCACCAGCTGGCGATGCCGCTGATCAGTCCGCCGCCGCCGACAGCGACGAGAACCGTGTCGATACCGGGCTCGTCCTGCTCCCATTCGAGCGCTGCCGTGCCCTGGCCGATCATGGTGCCTTCTGCCGCGAAGGGATGAACGCGAAGCGCACCGGCCTGGGCCACGTAGAGATCACAGGCGGCTTGTGCATCCGCATAGCGCGCGCCGCCGATCACCACCTCGGCTCCATGGGAGCGGATGACGGCGATCTTGGCGGGGCTGGAGATTTCCGGCACGAAGATGCGGGCCTTCACCCCAAGCTGCCTGGCCGCGTAGGCAACCGCCGCGCCGTGATTGCCGCCGGAGGCCGCCGCCACGCCGGCTGCCGGCACTTCCATCGACAGCAGGGTGTTGAAGGCGCCGCGGGTCTTGAACGAGCCCGCATGCTGCAGGAACTCCAGCTTCAGGCTCACCGGTCCATCGTGTCCGAAGGCCCTGCCGAGGCTTAAGGTCGGCGTGCGGCGGATATGGGGAGCGATGCGGGCGTGGGCGGCTTCGATCTCGGCGCGTGTGATGGTCATGGGCTACCTGCGGAGCGTCCAGATGGCGACCGGCAGGCCATGAGCGTCACGGCCGGGCGGATCGGGAAAGGATTGCCCCTCACCTCTCGCGATATCCAGCGCCACGGTCAACCCCGCAAGCGCATCGAGCAGGTCGTCCTGGGCCGCGCCTCGCGGAGGGGCCGCATGGATCAGCGCCCGGGGAAGAAGACCGGATCGGGTGAGAAGCTCACGCCGCAGGGCCATGCCTGGTCCGTAGGGGGTGCCCTTCACCTTCTTGGGCTGGTCGAGAGCCTTGCGCCCGTTGAGTGCCCAGAAGGCCAGTTCGGGATGCACCTCGTAAACTCTTGATGCGAGGTCCGGCCGCGCGCGCAGCAGCGCGTCGATCTCGCGGATCTTGGGGAAGAGGGCAAAGCCCTGGCGCGAAACCTTGCGCGGCGGATCCGAGGTGGCCGCTGCAAGGGCGCAGGCCTCCCCATAATCGTCCGCTTCGACGGCGCGCCGCGACGGAATGGCGAAAACGGAGGATTGGCGCCCGCCCAGAAGCGGACGGATCAGCTGCTCCGGCATCCGCCCTGATCCTTGCATCCGGTCGGGCAGGCCGATGGGCATGTCGACCGCGACCACCGCAGGCTGCTCCGGCCCATCGACGATGCCGGCGAGCGTCGGTGCGGTCGCGATGCGATGTGCGTGCTGATCGTCAGCCCGCATGAGCACCGCGACCCATCCCGTCCGGCAGCCGTCGACCCCTGCAACCCACATTCTCTTTCCCTCCACCTATCCTCCCCGGCGGTCCTCAGGACCAGGAGGGGGATCCATAGGGCGGCGCGTGATCGTGGATTCCCTTCCCCTGCGATGGCTTACGCCATCTCCGGCCGGGAATGACATTGAGGTCGGCGCACCCGTGTCATCCCCGGCGAGCCGCAGGCGAGGGAAGGGGACCCACGATTACGCTCGGCACTATGGATTCCTTTTCCCTCCGCCTCGGCCGGGAATGACACTGTTCATGGATCCAAACCGAACGTAAAACCAGCCTGCCGTTCAAGGATAGACCATGACCCCCATCCGCCCGCGCCGCAGCGCGCTCTACATGCCCGGCTCCAATGCTCGCGCCATCGAGAAGGCGAAGACGCTTCCCACGGATGTGGTGATCTTCGATCTGGAGGACGCGGTCGCGCCCGACGTGAAGGAGCAGGCTCGCGAGCAGGTCTGCGCCGCCGTAAAGGCGGGCGGCTATGGCCGGCGGGAATTGGTGATTCGCGTCAACTCCCTCGAAACATCCTGGGGTGAGGCCGATCTCGCGGCTGCCGCCGCCGCGGCTCCCGATGCGATCCTCGTGCCGAAAGTTTCTTCCGCCGAAACGCTTGCGGCGGTGGGGCTGCGCCTGCGCAAGCTCGGGGCCGCGGAGCGCACGCGGGTCTGGGCGATGATCGAGACGCCGCTTGCCATCCTCCAAGCAGAGCTGATTGCGAGCGCGGCCAGGGATGTGGATACGCGGCTTGCCTGCCTCGTCATGGGCACGAACGATCTTGCCAAGGAAACCCGTGCGCGCCTCCTGCCGGGCCGGGCGGCGATGCTGCCCTGGCTGATGACGGCACTCGCGGCCGCGCGCGCCCACGGCATCGACATCCTCGACGGCGTCTACAACAGCCTGTCGGATGAGAGCGGCTTTCGGTCGGAATGCGAGCAGGGCCGCGATTGCGGGTTTGACGGCAAGACGCTGATCCACCCGGATCAGATTACGGTAGCCAACGAGATCTTCGCGCCGTCGCCTGAAGAGGTGGAGGGCGCCCGCGCCATCGCGGCGGCCTTCGAGCAGCCGGAACACGCGGGCAAGGGTGCGATCAGCCTCAACGGCCGCATGGTCGAGCGGCTTCACGCGGAGATGGCGAGGCGCACGCTTGCCGTGGCGGAGGCAATTGAACAGCGGAAGGCGTGAGCGTCATCCCAGGGCTGCAGGCGATCCGGGATAGGTCTCAGGGTACGGCGCTGCAACCGCGACGCTGTCATCCCCGCGTAGGCGGGGATCCATAACCGCTGACGGCGCTGAACTGGTCGAAGGTCGTGGTTATGGATCTCGGGTTCTGCTGCGCAGCCCCGGGATGACAAGGCTGGACTCTGGTTTGCACGATTCCGGATCGCCTGCGGCGTCCGGGCCGCCCCAAAAAGCGCCCTCAATCCGTCAGCGGCCGCGCCTCTTCCGGCAGCATGATCGGGATGCCGTCGCGGATCGGATAGGCGAGCTTGGCACGGCGGCTGATCAGCTCCTGGCGGGCTGCGTCGTATTCGAGCGTTTCCTTGGTGAGCGGGCAGACGAGAAGCTCCAGGAGCTTGGGGTCGATCCGCGTCGCCTCGACGGGCTGGGGCGTCTCGGGGGTGTTGGGCACCATGGCGGTTGTTCCTATTGCAGGGTCGAGTCGGAGCCTGCGCCGCTGCGGGCGAGCTCGATCTCGGTGAGCGCGATGAGAACCTCCGCCCGGGTCTTGAGATCGGGCGCTTCGAGCAGCGCCTGCTTCTCGCGCACCCCGAAGGGGCTCATCATGCAAAGCGCATTCACGAGGGCCTCGTTGGGAGCTTCCTCGATGCCGCGCCAGTCGACCTTCACATGCACCGTATCGACGAAATCGCGCAATGCTTTCACCACGCCCGCCCGGTCGACTTCGTTCTCCCCGGCCCGCGCCGTAAAGTCGGACGCAAAGGGCTCGAAGGTCACGCGGCAGCGCCGGAACAGATCGATCGGCGGCAGCTCCTCCTCGATGCGAAAGCGCGAGATGCCGATCAGGGTGATGAGATAGCGCCCGTCACCGGTCTCGGCCAGTTGCGTGACGCGGCCCGCGCAGCCGACCCGGTAGAGCTTCGGCACCGTCGTGTGGGGATCGTTGTCCGCATCGGGCTGCACCATGCCGATGATACGATCCGTTCTCAGGGCCTCATCCACCATGGCCAGATAGCGCGGCTCGAAGATGTTCAGCGGCATCTGCCCGCGCGGCAGGAGAAGCGCGCCGGGAAGGGGAAAGACGGGGATGACCGACGGGCAATCCTCCGGCCCCCGGTATACCGCGTTCATTCCCATTCCGATCTCCCAAACCGTTGGGCGGCGTCAAGAGAACAGGAGGGAGGAGAGCCTCCGCCGTCCTGCCAGCGTCATCGCGTCCATCGGGCCCCAGGCCTCGAAGAACTGAACGAGCTGCTTGCGCGCGCCGTCCTCGTTCCAACTGCGGTCGCGGCGAACGATTTCAAGGAGGTGATTGGCAGCTTCTTCGCGCCTTCCGCGGGCATTCAGGCCCACGGCCAAATCGAAGCGCGCCTGATGGTCGGCCGGGTCGGCCTCCACCCTGCGCTGCAGGCTCGCAAGGTCGCCGAGCGACCCCGCCTGCTCGGCGAGTTCGATGGCAGCGCGCGCACCGGCAAGGGCCGGATCGGCCGCTTTGGCCTCCGGCGCCATGGCGAGGAAGCGCTTGGCGCCTTCCAGGTCGCCCACCTCCACATGGAGCTTCACGAGGGCAGCGAGCGCCGCCACGTTCTCCGGGTCCTGCGACAGGACGCCAGCATAGAGTTCGGCAGCGCCTCCGATGTCGCCCGCGGCAAGCAGGCTGTCGGCTTCGGCGAGAACTTCCTCCACGGCGCTCGGGCCGAGTGGCCCGATGAGGCGCTCGATGAAGGCTTTGATCTGGCTTTCCGGCAGGGCGCCCATGAAGCCGTCCACCGGCTGCCCGCGCTGGAAGGCGAACACGGCGGGGATCGACTGCACGCCGAGCTGGCCCGCGATCTGCGGATGCTCGTCGATGTTCATCTTCACGAGCTTCACCTTGCCGCCTGCGCCGCGCACGGCCTTTTCCAGGATCGGCGTCAGCTGCTTGCAGGGGCCGCACCAGGGCGCCCAGAAATCGACGAGCACCGGCTGCTGCATGGACTCGGCGAGCACATCCTGACGGAAGGCTGCGGTGGTGGTGTCCTTCACGAGATCGTCGGAGGGGATGGGATTATCGGACAGCATGCGATCCTCGAAAGATAGGAGTCGTGAGAAGAACACCCCTTAGATGGGAGCTTAGGCGTTGTCTGGCAATTCCGCCGGCGGCTCCGGCAGGCGCAGGATCATCGGATCATGTTTCGTCGCGCGCAGGAACGTCACCAAATCCTCCCGCGCTACCCCGGTGGTCATGGAGTTGACCAAGGGGTGAAAGTTCACCCGCTCATGCTCCATGAGATTGGCATCGAGCACCATCGTGACCTTGCCCGCCGTGTCGTTCACCACGGCAAAAGCCGTGACGGAGCCGGGCTCCACCCCGAGCAAGGCGCGCAGCTGGTCGGCGGAGCCGAAGGACAGGCGGCCCGACGCGCCGATGGCCTCATGAGCGCGCTTGAGGTCGATGGGGGTGTCGTGCTTGGCGGAAATCAGGAAGAAGCGGCCCTTCTTGTCCTTCACGAACAGGTTCTTGGAGTGCGCTCCGGGAATCCGTTCCTTGACGGAGGCCGATTCGGCCACCGTGAACACGGGCTCGTGCTCCACCGTCTCGGCCTCGATGCCGAGTTCGTTCAAGCGTTCCAACAGCTCCTGAGGCGACAGATGGGCCAAGGCAATCCTCCAAAACCTGCCCGGCTTCTAGCGACCGGATGAAGCAGGCTCAAGGGTCCGCCCGAAAAGATTGGCCGGACCCTCTTGCAATGCGCCGCGTTTTGGGGCAAATCAGCGGCCTCGCAACGGCGCTTCGGCGCTGCGGAGCGCGGGTGTAGCTCAGGGGTAGAGCACAACCTTGCCAAGGTTGGGGTCGAGGGTTCGAATCCCTTCGCCCGCTCCATTCTCTCGAAATCTGAGAGTTTTACGAAGGCCCGCCGTCAGGCGGGCTTTTCGTTTTCCGGCCCCAGCCTCATTCGAAAAGACGAGCCGACACAAAGGCTTTGGCCTCGCTTCGCTGATTTTTCAGGCTTATATCTCGGGAAAACCGGGAGAGACGATATGGCGGACGCGCGGCACCTGAGCATCTTGAAGGAACTCGAGCGCAAGGTGCTCTGGCTCTCCACTTGGACCATCCACAACGCCAATCACCTGCGCGCTAACGAAGACGGCATGAAGGTCGGCGGGCACCAGGCCTCCTCGGCCTCCCTGTCCACGATCCTGACGGCCCTCTACTTCTCGGGCTTAAGGCCGGAGGACCGGGTGGCGGTCAAGCCTCATGCGAGCCCGATCTACCACGCCATCCAGTACCTCTTCGGCCGCCAGACCCGCGAGAAGCTCGAAAATTTCCGCGGCTACAAGGGAGCCCAGTCCTATCCGTCCCGCACCAAGGACATCGACGATGTGGACTTCTCCACCGGCTCGGTGGGCCTCGGCGTGGCGCAGACCCTGTTTGCCAGCCTCGTGCAGGATTACGTGAAGGCCCATGGCTGGATGAAGGACAAGCCGGAAGGCCGCATGATCTCGCTGGTGGGCGATGCCGAGATGGACGAAGGCAACATCTTCGAGGCGCTGCTCGAGGGCTGGAAGCACGGCATCCGCAACACCTGGTGGATCATCGACTACAACCGCCAGAGCCTCGATGCGGTGATCCGCGAGGGATTGTGGGAGCGCTTCGAAGCGCTCTTCCGCAATTTCGGCTGGGA
>JALYFY010000057.1 GCA_030777385.1 Pseudomonadota bacterium
TTGGAGCGAGAAATAGCTTAGTAATCGGTGAACTGAGGAGAAACCGTAAACTCGACCCGACATTCGTTGCCCTCCCTGGGCTGGCCTTGCGGCTGCTTGTCGATTCGATCGTTTCGTTTTCGTTGGCTATGATTTAAGAAAGTAATCTTATAAATACTAATAACGAAACGAAGGAAGGGTCATCCTATGCCCATGAACCTCATGGTCAATTAAGCTTTTACGGATAGGTAATACTCAAGAAGTGCTAGCAAATACTCATTTAGGGATAGAGGATATCTTTATATTCCTTGAAAGGGCTGAATGTCTCATCCGTGCGACATTGCGTCTGCAGGCAGCACTCAGATGTTTCCAGGGGCGGGCTACGCAAAATTCTTGGGCCGTGAAGCATCCTTTAACGGTCCGTTAACCATGAACGGTCGAAATCAGAGGGAATTAAAGGAATCTAAAATCCCGTGACCATTGCCGTTCGCACCCGCCCATCTCTTCGCTTCCGTGGCCGGTCCTTCATGGCCCTGGTCCTCGCGCCCGAGGTGCCGCTGAGGGACTGGCTCGAGGACCTCGACGCCGTCTCGGAGCGCTCGCCGGGCTTTTTCTCCGGACGTCCGATCATTGCCGACGTGTCGTCCCTGAAGCCGTCCAAGTCCGAGCTGAAATTCCTCCTTGCCGCGTTCAAGATGCGCAACATCCGCATCATCGGCCTGGAAGGTGCGGCTCCTGAGAACGTCGACGCCGACATGCCGCCGGCGATCAACGGCGGCAAGCCTGCGGGCGAGATCGACGTGCCGGATGCGGCGAACGCTGCCGTTGCCGCAGCAGGCGGGTCGTTCGATCAGGCGCCTGTGCCGGAGAAGTCGCTGCTCATCGAGGGCTCCGTCCGTTCAGGCCAGTCGATCCTTCATCCCGAAGGCGACGTGACGGTTCTGGGCTCGGTGGCATCGGGCTCCGAGATCGTCGCGGGCGGCTCGATCCATATTTATGGAACCCTGCGGGGCCGCGCCATCGCCGGCTGCACGGGCAATTCCCGCGCCCGCATCTTCTGCAGAAAATTCGAGGCCGAACTGATTGCAGTCGACGGGCTCTACAAGACAGCTGACGACTTGGGCGGCAAGTTCCTCGGCCAGCCCGTGCAAGTGAACCTGGATGGCGACTCCATCATCCTGAAAACATTGGATTAAAGAAAGAGAGACGACAATGGCCAAAGTCTTGGTCGTAACTTCCGGTAAGGGTGGCGTTGGCAAGACAACGTCTTCGGCAGCTCTGGGCGCGGCGCTTGCGCATGGCGGCGAGAAGGTGGTCGTCATCGATTTTGACGTCGGCCTGCGCAATCTGGATCTCGTGATGGGTGCGGAGCGCCGCGTGGTGTTCGATCTCATCAACGTGGTGCAGGGCGATGCCAAGCTCAACCAGGCTCTGATCCGCGACAAGCGCATCGAGAACCTCTCGCTGCTTCCCGCTTCGCAGACCCGCGACAAGGACGCGCTGACCGAAGAGGGCGTGGCCCGGGTGCTCGACGAGTTGCGTCAGAAGTTCGACTGGATCATCTGCGACAGCCCGGCCGGCATCGAGCGCGGGGCAACCATGGCCATGCGTCATGCGGATGTGGCCGTGGTCGTCACCAACCCGGAGGTTTCCTCGGTTCGCGACTCCGATCGCATCATCGGCCTGCTCGATTCCAAAACGGAGCGCGCCGAGAAGGGCGAGCGCATCGAGAAGCACCTGCTGCTCACCCGCTACGATCCCGTCCGCGCCGAGCGCGGCGAGATGCTGAAGGTCGACGACGTGCTGGAGATCCTCTCCATTCCGCTGATCGGCATCATCCCTGAGAGCGAAGAGGTTCTCCGGGCCTCGAACGTGGGCTCGCCGGTGACGCTCAACAATCCCGGCAGCGCACCGGGCCGGGCCTATTTCGACGCCGTGCGCCGCCTCAAGGGCGAAACGGTCGAACTCACGATCCCTACCGACAAGAAGGGCCTGTTCGGCAAACTGTTCGGACGGAGGGCCGCATGAGCCTTTTGAGTTTCTTCAACCGGCGCACATCGGCGCCCGTAGCGCGCGAGCGCCTGCAGATCCTGCTGGCGCACGAACGCGGCATCGTCGGCGGCAAGCCCGATCTGGTGGCGCAGTTGCGGGAGGAGATCCTGGCCGTCGTGCGGCGCCACATCATGGTTGAGCAGGACAACGTTCAGGTGAAGATGAACCGCGACTCGGACATCTCGACTCTTGAGATCGAGATCGAGATCCCCGCTCCAGCCGCAGCGACCGCATAGGTCGATCAACAATCAGGCGGCCCTTGCTCCGGCAAGGGCCGCTTTTCTATTGCTGCTTGTTCCAGACGCCGATCTTCGCCTCGCGCGCCTTGTCGGCTGCCGCCTTGAGCTCCGGTGTCGCATCGGCCGTGGGCTGGCCACCGCCGTTGAACAACACGACCCGCGACAGGTCCTGCCCTCCCACCTGGCACCGATAGGTATCATTCCCACCGGCCGGCTCGCATGACACCTCCCGGCCCTGGAGATAACGGGTCAAGTCCTCCGGCTTGCCGCCCCCAGGGGCCCACTCGACGCCGAACAGGCGCACCACCTCGCCCTTGAGGGACAGGGTTGCCGTATCGATCACATCCGGAACCCCCCGAAGCGAGGCCGAGGACGCTGTCGAACCGGTGGTCGAAGGCTCCGGCTCGCGTAAGGGGGTTGCGTCCGCAGTTGCCGTCTCGGCAGGCTGGGTGACGCTGGCCTGGGGAGCGGCGGGCTCATCATCCCGGAACAGGAAGGCTCCGACGCCAAGGAGCGCCAGCAGGCCGACCGCAGCCACCGCAAGGCCAGGCCGGGCCCAGGAGCGCTCGCGCATTCCGCCAGGGGCGTTCCGGTCGTGCTCGACCGCAAGGGGGGTCGGGCCTCCGGCAGCCTGGGCTTTCGGGGTATGGCTCGTTGGAGCAGGGCTGGTTGGAGCAGAGCCGGTTACAGCAGGACCCATTGCAGCAGGACCCGTTGCAGGAGCGGGCTTGAGCACCTTCAGGGCATTGCGAGACCAATCATGGATGCGCACCCTGCCCGTGTCGGCATCGGCCGGAGCGGGCTCAGGCTGAAGTGGGGCTGGTGTTGCTGGTCCGTCCGCGGTCTCGGACTTCGGTTCGTTGGTATCGAGGCTGAGCCAATCGCGCTTCGGTTTCTCCTGCTGCTTGGGAGGCTCCTCCGGCTGGCCGAGCGTTGCGGGATTGGTCTTTGCCCGACGGAACAGAATCGGATAGCGCACGCGAAACTCGTCGATGAGATCATCGAGCGTGAATTCGGTTCGCGCTCCATCCTTCTCGATCATCCGCGGCTGCCCATTCTGATCGATGACGGTGAGCTTGAATACGCCATCGACCTCAGACGGGCGAAGCGACGACTCGATGATGAGTTCAAGCGCACGGCGGGCATCGTCGGTGGGATGGATCTTATCGATCTCCCCGCGGATGACCTCGCGCATCCTCTCCGTCAGCCGGGTCCAGTGCCGAAGCGAGTCCGTTGGGGAATCGTGAGTCGTTTGATCGTCAATCATTCGAGGCACCCTCCAGAGCAAGGTTTCGCTTGCGCTCCTGACCGAGCAACGTGCTGTGCTCCGCCACAATCACGGGCTTGTCGCCGATGAAGTGAACGACGAGCTGAAGAGCTCCGGTGCCCTGCGAGACGCGGCGGCGCTTGGGGTGGGAAGCGGTAAAGTCGAAGACCGCATGCACCGTGCAGACTTCGCCCGCCGGGTTGCAAACGGTTCCGACGCCATCCTGCCGGGGACGATAGTCACGCTCCGGCCAGCGCCGCACGAAGCGGCGCTTCTCCTCGAACAGCCGCTTCATGGAGACCTCGCGGCCATGAAAGAGGATGCGAGGCGCATAGAATGCCGCGGTGGCTTCGAGCGCAGAGTCGTTGGAGGCCGACCAGGAGTTCAGGTAGTCGAGCGCGAAATCCCTGGCGACAGAGGCCCTGGCGTACCGCCTGTCCCCTTCGGGATCCTTCGTTGGCTGAGCCGCGACAGCGGGAGGCGGCGCCTCGCGCGGCTGCTCCGCCTGACGGGTGGGCGCCGGCTCCGGTTTGACGACGGGGGTGCTCGGCTGCGCCGATTGCACAGGCGGGGTCGCAGGACTGGGCGCCGTGGGTGCAGGCACGGGCGCCGGTGCGGCTGCCTGCGGCTGGGGGGCGGGCTCGGCTGGAGGCGGGTTCGGTTTTGGGGGTTCGGCCGCCTGCGGCGGTGCTCCTGAGGCTGCCGGGGGATCGACCCAGGGTCGGCCCGCCTGAGCCATGGCCGCCGACCCGCCGGCTAGCAGCAGGGGCAGGAGAAGAACGGTTCTTGATGCCAGAGTCCAGCCGATCTGCATGTGCTTTCCAAAAGGCCTCTTCTGGAGAAAAGGGACTTGGGAAAAGCGGGTGAGCGGCCTTCGGGTTCCATTGGCCATCCTGGCGGGAGCGTTCCGGCCAGGATGGCTTGCAATGGCTAGGTGATTGAAAACATCAGGTGGAAGGCGCCGTTCAAAGTTGGGCGACGGTCACTGAAGCGACGCCCGAGATCCCAATTGCCTGAGCCGAGGCTTTCGAGAGATCGATCACGCGGCCATGGGCATAAGGACCCCGATCATTGATGCGCACGATCACCGATTTGCCGGTGGTCTTGTTCACGACCCGCACCTTGGTGCCGAAGGGAAGGGTTCGGTGGGCGGCTGTCAGAGCATTGGTATTGAAGGTCTCGCCGCTCGCTGTGCGCCGTCCGTGAAAGCCCGGGCCATACCAAGAGGCGCGGCCGCTCTGAACGACCCGGCCGGCGGTTTCCACCGGCTCTGCCTGGACGGCTGCCGGCAAGAAGAATGCCGACCCCGAGATGAACAAACTTGCGATAGTCAGCGTTGCCTTGCGTTGTTCCACAATGCATTCCCTTGTTTGTTTTAGGAAGATGCGCAAAATGGAGCCTAATGGGGCAAGAATAAGACGTTCTACATGGTAGGATGCAGCTGCTATAGCCTCAGAAGAGAAAAATAGTTCTCAGTGCGGCAATTTTTATATTATAACAATTTCGTTATTTGGATCTTGAAGCAACGATCTTCTTTGTTGTCGCACAACCTTAGTGAGAGTCAGTTTTAGCTTCCATCTGCTGGGTTTTGCGCGGCGGGAGACTGAACAGCCATAAAGCGATAGCCAGTGCCCCTACGAGCAGAACGGTCACGAGACCGGCTACCGCCTGCCATCCTCCTTTGGACCAGAACACCCCACCCAGCGTTCCGATGGCGCTGGACCCCAGGTAGTAGCAGAACAGGTAGAGGGCTGAGGCTTGCGCTTTGGCGCCGTGGGCCCGGTTGCCCACCCAACTGCTGGCGATGGAATGGGCGCCGAAAAAGCCGAAGGTGACGGTGACGATTCCTGCCAGGATCGGCACGAGATGGTCGAAGAGGGTCATCGTAACGCCGGCAAGCATGATCGCGATCATCGCCCATAGAACACGCCTGCGGCCGAGCCGCCCGGCCAGCGCACCGATCCAGGCGGAGCTCAAAGTTCCGACCAGATAGGCTGCAAAGATCGCCCCGATGGCTGTCTGGCTCAAGGAATAGGGCGGCTCCGTCAGGCGGTAGCCAAGATAGTTGTAGAGGGTCACAAATCCGCCCATGAGCAGGAAGGCTTCGGCGAAGAGGCCTCGCAGCCCCGGATCCCGCAAGTGCTCCGCAAAGGAGCGCAGCAGATCCGCCGGACCGGCCCGCCGGGGCCTGAAGTGAGCCGAGGCCGGCAGGCTGTGCCAGGCCGCAACGGCAGAGGCCAGGCCGACGGCGCCGATCAAGCCGATCGCAAGCCGCCAGGAGCCGAGATCCGTCAAAACCCCGCTGACGATGCGACCCGCCATTCCGCCGACCGCGTTGCCGCCGATGAACAGTCCCATGGCCAAGCCGATGGATTTCGGGTCCACCTCCTCGCTCACATAGGCCATGGCGACGGCGGGAAGCCCGCTCAAGGTGATGCCGATGAGCATGCGGGCAAGGAGCAGGCTGATCCAGTTGGGAGCGGCGGCAGACAGGACGGTCAGGAAGGCCGAGGCGAGAAGGGAGGCCACCATCACGGGCTTGCGCCCCCAAACCTCCGACAGGGAGCCTGCAGCCAGCATGGCCACGGCCAAGAGGCCGGTGGAGAGCGACAGGGACAGGCTGCTGGCAGCGGCGCTGACCCCGAACTCCCGCGAAAATTCCGGCAACAGAGGCTGGACGCAGTAGAGGATCGCGAAGGTCGAGAAGCCGGCAGCGAAAAGCGCCCAGTTCAGCCGGCGAAACTCGGGAGTCCCGCTCACTAGGCGGCTCGGCGCGTGATCATGCATGCATTTATCCTGCAGGCCGGCTATGGATCGCTCCGGCGATCCTATGCTCGATATGCAAATGTAATCCAGATTTTAGGTTGATCTATTCGCCTGAAGCATGGAGTGCCTGCCAAGT
Source organism: Pseudomonadota bacterium (assembly GCA_030777385.1). Taxonomy (GTDB): domain Bacteria; phylum Pseudomonadota; class Alphaproteobacteria; order Rhizobiales; family Beijerinckiaceae; genus Microvirga. The sequence goes on from JALYFY010000057.1 coordinate 6,440, forward strand.
TTGCACTTCTCCTCATGGCGAAACCGTATTTTATGAGGGGTATTACCTCCAGAACTCTAGACCTTCAGGCTCGCTGCGTCATCGCGCGAGCCCTCTTTTTTGAGCCCTCATGATTTCCAACCCCGTTCCCCGGAAGATTGCCGCGCCAGCAGCGCCCGTTGGCCTGCCGGCTTCTTCCCCGCTACGGGGGATCCTGCTGCTGGTAGCCTCCACGGTCTTCTTCTCCGTGGGAGACGTGATCACCAAGCAGCTGGCCCTGATCTTGCCGGCCCCGGAGGTCGCCTGGATGCGCTATGCCACCTTTGCGCTCCTGGTGGTTCCGTTCGTCCTTCTGAAGGGCGGGGTGGCCGTGCTGCGCTCCCGGCGCCCGGGCCTGCAGGTGGCCAGGGGCTTCGGGATGGTGGGCTCGTCGATCATGTTCATCGAAGGCTTGCGCTATCTGCCCGTGGCCGATGCTACTGCGATCTTCTTCGTCTCGCCGATCCTGATCATGGCGCTGTCGGTGGTGTTTCTCGGCGAGACGGTGGGCTGGCGGCGCTGGACCGCCGCGGCTGTGGGCCTGCTTGGGGTGCTGATCATCATACGGCCCGGCACGGGGGCCTTTCAGGCCGCCGCCTTTCTCCCGGTGCTCGGCGCAGCGAGCTGGGCCGTGGGCGCCGTGGTGACCCGCAAGATGAGCGGAGACAATGCTCTGACGACGCTAGCCTATTCGGCGGTTGTCGGCTGCCTCGTGCTGAGTGCCGCGCTCCCGTTCGGCTGGGTGACGCCGGGCTGGCGGGAGATCGGGCTCGGGCTCTGCATGGGCATTCTGTTCTCGATCGGGCAGTGCTTCGTGGTCCTGGCCTATCGCCACGGCAGCGCGTCGCTGATCGCGCCGTTTTCCTATGTCCAGCTAATCTGGTCCGGCGCGCTGGGATATCTGGTGTTCGGCTCCCTGCCGGATGCCTGGACGCTCGCAGGGGCCTGCATCATCGCCATGAGCGGCCTCTACACGGCCTACCGCGAGCGCGTCCGCGCCATGCAGAAAAGGTTCGCTCCCTGACGCAGCTGACGTCCGCTCGGGATCAGGCGCCCGAATGAACCACGCGCAGGCGTGGGCGGGCGGTGCGGCTGTAGAAGGTGAGCTCGACGAACTCCTCATCCGCCGCGCCCTCCACGAGGCGATAGCCGAACTGCTCCACGAGCGCGCGCACCTGCCCCAGATTCGCACTCGAGATCCGGCGGCTGAACTCCGCCGGATCCTGGCTCATGAGCGCAGCCACGATCCCGATCTCGACACCCTGATCGAAATCGGCGCTCCGCTCCGGAAAACGAAGCCTCATACCCTCGGCAAGATGGATGTGATGCATGGGATCCTGGTCAGTTCACGACGTTCGGGCAGCCTTTATCGTCCCGGAGATCCTACCGCTTGCTTAAAAGCGATGACCCGGTTCGGGGCTCGGGCAAACGTGGTTAATCTTTCGTGCGGGCCCTCGCGATGGATCCCAGAGGGGAGCTTTGCATTGACGTTCCTGCAGGCCCCTTGCGCTACGCTTGCCGGAGCAGGCCCGGCGCAACCTGCCCGTTCAACGATGACGAGGCGCAGCATGAGGCATTTTCTGGTAGGGGCCGCCCTTGCGGCAGGTGCGATCGGGTCGTCCGCCCAAAGTGCGGAGTTGACCACGGTCACCCAGGCACAGCCCAGCCGCGCGATCTCCCGGCTCGCAACCCAGGGCCTCGGCTATTCGGTCCTGCATGAGGTGCCGGGCATTCCGCAGCGCTCGTACCGGGTTCACGTCACCTGTGCCATCGACGAGAGCTTCATGCAGACCTACTGTCCGACACCGGTCTATGAGGCCTATTGCCCGAGCGCTCGAATCGCATGCGGGGGAGTGTCCCAGCAGGGGCGGCAGGTTCTGCGCTTGAAATACTGATCCTGTCCGTCGGGCAATACCCTCGCATCAAGGCTTACCTTCCGGACTCCGGCAGATTAAGAACGCGGGCGTTCAGTCAGGATGGGCCAAGCAGCGTGCAGGATGTGAGACGATACGGCGTTTATGGAATTCCGCCGGACGAGTTGGCCGAGGTGCCGGCAGGGGCCGTTCAGCTTTCGCCCCTGATCCCCGGCTCCGAGGCGCTCGAGGCGCAGGACGAGGGTTCATTCAGCAGCCTGGTCGTCCTTGCTCCTCCCGGCACTGTGGAGCGGCGCACCACCATCGCACTGGCCTTGAAGGCGCTTGCGCCCGGTGGCGCCCTGACGGTTCTTGCCCCCAAGGACAAGGGCGGCTCGAGGATCGCCAAGGAACTCAAGGGCTTCGGCTGCAACGTCGACGAGAGTTCCCGCCGCCATCACCGCATCTGTGCCTGCGAACGGCCCAATCATCTGACAGGCATCGATGAGGCTTTGGCCGAAGGCAGGCCCCGTCTGGACGAAGCCTTGGGCTTGTGGACCCAGCCGGGCGTGTTCAGCTGGAACCGGATCGATCCGGGCAGCGCCCTCCTGGAGCAGAACCTGCCCCCATTGAAGGGGCGGGGGGCGGATTTTGGGTGCGGCATCGGCTATCTCAGCCGCGCAGTTCTGGCCTCGCCCAAGGTGGAGCACCTGAGCCTGATCGACATCGATCGCCGCGCCATGGAGATGGCCGCGCGCAACATCGACGATGCCCGCGCGGCCTTTCACTGGGCGGATATCCGCAGCGGCACCCCGCTCAAGGGGCTCGACTTCGTGGTGATGAATCCGCCTTTCCATGACGGCGGTGCCGAGGATCAGAGCCTTGGCCAAACCTTTATCCGCAGGGCAGCCGAGGTCCTGCGTCCCGGCGGCGTTCTCTGGCTCGTCGCCAACCGCCATCTGCCTTACGAGGGGGTGCTGAAGCCCGGGTTTCGGCGCGTGACCCCTCACGTCGAAGCCGCAGGATACAAGATTTACGAGGCCCAGAGATGAGCAAGACGCCGACGCTTCGCCTTGATCGCCTCCTGGCCAATATGGGCTATGGCTCCCGCCGCGAGGTGCAGCAGCTGGCCTATGCGGGCTTGGTGACGCTGGACGGAGCCCCGATCGAGGACGCTGATCAGCGCATTGCCGTGACCCGTGACCTGCCGGACAGAATGCGCATCCGTGGCAAGCCGCTCGATCCGCCGCCCGGCCTCGCCTTGATGCTGCACAAGCCTCTTGGCGTCACCTGCTCGCACAAGGAGGCCGGTCCCCTGGTCTATGGCCTCTTGCCCGAAAGGTGGCGCCGCCGTGATCCGGCGATTTCGACCATTGGGCGCCTCGACAAGGACACATCGGGTCTGCTGCTCTTGACCGATGACGGCAGCTTGCTGCACCGGATCATCTCGCCCCGCGCCCATATCTCCAAGCGCTACCACGTGACCCTCGACCGCCCCCTGCAGGGCGACGAGGCTGAGATATTCGCCGCCGGATCCCTGCTCCTCGAAGGGGAGGACAAGCCGCTTCTGCCTGCGCAGATGGAGGTGCTCTCCAGCACCAGCGCCCATCTCACCCTGACCGAGGGACGCTACCATCAGGTCAGGCGGATGTTCGCCGCCGTGGGCAATCACGTGACGCGCCTGCACCGCGACCGGATCGGCGCGCTGTCGCTGCCGGATGATCTGGAACCGGGACAATACCGGCTGCTCGATGAGTCCGATCTCGGGTTGATCCTGCCGCCTGGCAAAACCGCGCAGGCAGGCGCTCCATGAGATTGCCGGATGCGTCGGCACTGCAGCTCTTCATCTTGCGAGGCATTTCACTCCCCGGTGCGTCAGAGGTTGCCCTGAGGCCTTTAATCGGGTAGGGAATGAGCAGGCCCATCGCCGCAAGCACCCGTAGCTCAGCTGGATAGAGCGTTGCCCTCCGAAGGCAAAGGTCACACGTTCGAATCGTGTCGGGTGCGCCATCACCAAGCTCCTGTAGAACAAACGGTTTGGCGCAAGGGCTTGAGGCATCCAAACAGCCTAGGCACCTGGATCCGTCATGTCTGAACGGTTGTTGACCTGCGGCGATCATCCGCTGCGCTTCCAACGGCCATCAAGAGCTTCAAGGGAATGACGTTTGCTGACCCTCCCGTGAGGGATGAGCAAAGAGTTGCATTCGCGTAAGATCGGCCGGAAACGAAATAAGTCAGGCTGCCTTCGAGTTGGGAAACTGGACGACTTCGGCGAGTGCAGGACTCTTCAGGGCTTGCAGAACCTCGAGAGCCCTCATGGGGGCTGACGGCGGGATGAAGACCGCGCGGGCAGACGGCGCATCGGCCGGATTGAC
>JALYFY010000058.1 GCA_030777385.1 Pseudomonadota bacterium
TATCCGCACCAGCTCTCGGGCGGCCAGCGCCAGCGCGTGATGATCGCCATGGCGCTCGCCAATGAGCCGGATCTCTTCATCGCCGACGAGCCGACCACCGCGCTCGACGTGACGGTTCAGGCGCAGATCCTCAAGCTGCTCGCCGAGCTGAAGAGCAGGCTCAATATGTCCATGCTCTTCATCACGCACGATCTCGGCATCGTGCGCAAGATCGCCGACCGGGTCTGCGTGATGCTCAAAGGCAAGATCGTCGAGCAGGGAACGGTCGCAGAGGTCTTCGGCAACCCGCAGCACCCTTACACGCAAAGACTTCTGGCAGCGGAGCCGAAGGGCCGTGCCAACCCGGTCGCCAACGATGCGCCGACCATCGTCGAGGCCGGGCCGATCAAGGTGTGGTTTCCGATCAAGCGCGGCTTCTTCCAGAAGACGGTGGGCCATGTAAAGGCCGTCGATGGCGTGTCCGTGCGCGTGCGCCGGGGCGAGACCGTGGGCGTCGTGGGCGAGTCCGGGTCCGGCAAGACGACGCTGGGTCTCGCAATCCTGCGCCTCGTGCAATCCGAGGGACCCGTCGTGTTCCTCGGCAATCGCATCGACGGCATGCGGGCCAAGGAAATCCGCCCGATGCGCAAGGATCTGCAGGTGGTGTTCCAGGATCCTTACGGCTCCCTTTCGCCCCGCATGTCGATCGCCGAGATCGTCGAGGAAGGGCTCCTCGTTCAGAACAAGGGCCTCTCATACGGGGAGCGCCGCACCATCGTCGCCAAAGCCTTGGATGACGTCGGCCTCGACCCGTCGACCATGGACCGCTACCCGCACGAATTCTCCGGCGGCCAGCGCCAGCGCATCGCGATTGCCCGCGCCATGGCGCTGGAGCCGCAGTTCATCATGCTCGACGAGCCGACCTCGGCCCTCGACATGTCCGTGCAGGCGCAGATCGTGGAGTTGCTGCGCGACCTCCAGAAGCGGCGCAACCTCGCCTACATGTTCATCAGCCACGACCTGAAGGTGGTGCGGGCGCTCGCCAACCATGTGGTGGTGATGCAGAACGGCAAGATCGTCGAAGAAGGATCGGCTGAGAGCATCTTTGCGGCCCCTCGCACGGATTACACAAAGGCGCTGTTTGCTGCGGCCTTCAACCTCGAAACGGCCGGTTCGAATTCGGTGCGGGAGTAAGACTCGAAGCAGCCGATCATGCATTCGGACCCCATCCGCCCAGCCGCGGCCATCGTGACTGCCCTTGCAAGGGGCACAATCGTGCAGGACACCACCCTCGCTGGACAGCATCGCATCTTTCGCCGTAATGCCGTATCAGCATGACTCCCGTGGCTTGAAGGATCCCGTTATGCCCCGCGCTCTTCTCATCGTGCTCGATTCCGTCGGTATCGGCGGAGCGGAGGATGCCGACGCTTATGGCGATACCGGCGCCGACACGGTGGGGCACATCGCCGAAGCCTGTGCGAGCGGCCGCGGAGATCGGCCAGGGCTGCGTCAAGGCCCGCTCCACCTGCCCCATATGGCGGCGCTGGGACTGGGCTTGGCCTGCGAAGCCTCGACGGGCCGCATGCCCCCCAACCTCGCGCCTCAAGGGGCGCTCAAAGGGGCCTGGGGCTACGGGGTTGAGACCTCCAGGGGCAAGGATACGCCCTCGGGCCATTGGGAGATCACGGGCGTGCCGGTCGACTTCGACTGGGGCTACTTTCCCGACACAGTCCCGACATTCCCGGAGGAACTGACGGCGGCCCTCATCGCGCGCGGAAATCTTCCCGGCATCCTCGGCAACAAGCACGCCTCGGGCACGGCGGTTATCGAGGAATTCGCCGAAGAACATCTGCGGACCGGGAAGCCGATCATCTACACGTCTGTTGACAGCGTGCTGCAGATCGCGGCCCACGAGAAAACATTCGGGCTTCAGCGGCTTTACGATCTCTGCGGGATCGGACGCGAGCTCTGCGACGCCTACAACATCGGCCGTGTGATCGCGCGCCCCTTTCAGGGCACCCCCGAGACAGGCTTCAAGCGCACGGGCAACCGCAAGGATTTCGCCACGCCGCCGCCGTCGGACACCATTCTCGACACGCTGACGAAGGCGGGGCGCTCCGTGGTCACGGTGGGCAAGATCGGCGACATCTTCGCCCATCGCTCGACGGGCCGCGAGATCAAGCCCAACGGCAACGATGCCTGCCTGTCTGCGGCCATCGAAGCCATGGGCGATTTGGCCGACGGCGGCCTCGTCTTCGCCAACCTTGTCGATTTCGACAGCGAATTCGGCCACCGCCGCGACATTCCCGGCTACGCTGCGGCGCTGGAGGCCTTCGACCGGCGCATCCCGGAGATCGAGGCGGCGCTTCAAGAGGGTGACCTCGTCATCATCACCGCCGACCATGGCAACGACCCCTCCTGGCGCGGCTCCGACCACACCCGCGAGCATGTGCCTATCCTGAGCTTCGGGCCCGGGTTGAAGCAGAGCGATATCGGCCGGCGGGAAAGCTTTGCCGATATCGGGGCGAGCGTGCTGGCGCATCTGGGCATCGGGAACCCAGGCAAGGGCATGTCCTGGCTTTAGGGGAGCCGGGCCGTCCTTCCTGCAGGCTTGTCATCCCGGGGCTGCGCAGCAGAACCCGGGATCGCTGGACCAGAATGGCGCTTCATGCGGCTCGCGATCCCGGATATCCGCTATGCTCCGTCCGGGATGACGCCTGAGCAACCCCGCTACTCCCCTGTCTCCCGGCCAAGCTGCCACACCTTCTTTCGGCACCATTGACGGCCCCGCAACTTTAGATCAGTCTTCCATAGATCGTAAGGAGGCTCTCCGACGATCGTTGAGGGAGTCTTCCCGTTCTCGCGTGGAAGATCATTGATGAGTTCACCCAACCGCTCGACGCATATCCGGCTTACCTCGCACCCCGAGCCGAACACAGGCACCATCAAACATCCGATCAAGTGGGCAGCCTCGGACCCGAAGGAGCGCGGGCCGATTATCGGCACCGTCACCAATCCGGCCGACCGCAACGTGATCGGAGCCCATGGGGGCTCCTACTCGCTCTACAGGGCGCTGGCCATCTCCGCCCGGGCCATGAATCCGCTGGCGCGGCCCGATCTTCACAACACCCATCCGACCGCCGAGATCGGCCCGCACCCGCAATGGTTCGAGCCCGGCAAGATCGTGTCCCTCGACCCATGGGGCCATATGGCGGGCCAGATCTTCCGGGACGACATTGCCGGCGGCATCGA
>JALYFY010000059.1 GCA_030777385.1 Pseudomonadota bacterium
GCGCGACCCGCGCCATCTCGATGGCGCCCTGGTGGTGCGGGATCATGTGGGTGCGGAAGTCCACGTCCGGGTTGCCGGTATAGGACAATTGCATGTTGTGCATCATGGCCATGTCCGCCGCTTTGAAGTCCTTCGTCGAGGCCGGATCGTTCGGTGACGGCATCATGTCCTGCATCATCTTCTGCATCGCGGCCGGGTCTATGTGGCCCATGGGCATGGCGCCGGACATCGGCATGTTGCCGTGGCCCTGGTGTGAGGTCTGCGCGACCGCCACGCCGGCTACGGCGGTGATCGCGAGGGCGGCGACGGTCGTCGTGATGGTCTTCATCGTTTTTCTCCTTGGCGCGAGGGAAGGTCAGTTGTTGACGAAGCGGGCTTGGACGGTGTGCCCGTCGGCCATGGTGGCCGAAACGACCACGCGGGCGCTCGACCCGAGCGGCTGGGCCAGGGAGCCGACGAGCTTGTTGGGCTCGGCCGGCTGGAGTTGAACGGTCGCCGTCTTGCCGCCGTCCTGGACGATGGCGCGGGCATTCTTCGTGCCCGCCGACGCCAGCGGCTTGTCGTCCGACTCGGTGAGGAAGAGGACGAGCTCGGATCCCTTGGCGACCAACTCGACGTGGTGGCCGGCGCTGTCGACGACCGGGCCGCCGTTCGGGCCCTTCGCCATCTCGTGAGCAGCGGCTGCCAGAGGCGAGGCTGCGATGGCAAGGGCGAGGATGAGATGCTTCATGGTGTTTCTCCTTGTGTCGTGGATCAGAAGGCTTCCGCAGGGGTGAGGCCGCCGGCGCGGCCCTCGCGGCTGGCCTGGATGCGCTCCAGCGGCTTTCGGCCGAAGGTCAGGAACAGGACCGGGGTGAGGAAGGTGTCGATCAGCGTCGCCGAGATCAGCCCGCCGAAGATTGTCACCGCCACCGGGTGCAGGATCTCGCGCCCGGGCTCGTCCGCCCCGATCAGGAGCGGGATGAGGGCGAGGCCGGCGGAGAGGGCCGTCATCAGCACCGGGGTCAGCCGCTCCAGGCTGCCGCGGATGACGGGGTCCTTGCCGAACTGCTCGCCTTCGTAGAGGGCGAGGTTGATGTAGTGCGAGACCTTCAGAATGCCGTTGCGGGCCGAGATGCCAGCCAGGGTGCGTTCGGAGCTTTTGCTCTGACCGGACAACTGGCGCTGAAAAGCCAGCATCTCTTCCTCGTACGGTCAGCATGAGCCAACAAACCAGGCCCCTGATGGGAAGGATGGGAGATTTCTCACGTGTTGGAATAAGGCGAGAGGTCCCAGCGTACTCCGCTGAGCTTTGAGCTGGCAGCGCTACCCATCATGAAGATTTCCATTTGCCATCCTGTCTTGGCTACCGTGCGTCTGAGGGGTGCAGAAGGTGAGGCCGTGTGCGCCAGAGCACATTGGTGTCGCTACGGCAGGCCCTAACTGTTCCTTTGCGTACCAATCGATATAGAAATAGCTAGACCGCCTCTTCCAATACGTACCGATCAGTATTATACCGAACGATACGAATCCGGCACACTTCAGGTGCCGGCTAATGTCCGAATGAGCGGCTTCACCATGTCAAGTATTTCCAAAACCCAACTCCTGACCGCCCTCGGTACCGTGAGCGTGATTCTAGGCGGGATCTCTCTCTGGTCTACGCTCGGCAGCACGGCCACCCACGGCAGTGACACGGGGCCGGCGCCGTCCGCTACGCCAGCAACAGTCGCCGCCGTCGACAGTCGCGACGTTTCGCTGTGGGAGGAGTACTCGGGCCGCCTTGAGGCGATCGAGCGGGTAGATCTTCGGCCCAGGGTTCCCGGCGCTATCGAGGCGATCCATTTTCGCGAGGGATCACTGGTCAGGAAGGGCGACCTGCTCTTCACGATTGATGCTGCGCCATACATTGCAGAGGTCGAGAAAGCTGACGCTCAGGTCCGCGCAGCCGAGACCAATCTTGCCTTTGCCCGCAGTGAGCTGGAGCGCGGCCTGAGGATGACCGCCAACCAGACCATCGCACAACGCGACCTCGACACACGGATGAACAATGTTCGCGAGGCCGAGGCCAACGTCAGTGCCGCACAAGCAGTCGCCAAGGCCGCGCGCCTCAACATGTCCTACACCGAGGTGCGTGCGCCGATCGACGGACGCGTGGGGAGGATCGAGGTGACCGCAGGCAATCTCGTCAATGGCGGATCCAGCGCGCCGGTCCTGACCACGATCGTCTCGACCAACCCAATCTATGTGAGCTTCGATGCGGATGAACACGCGGTGCAGCGGGTGCTCGAGACTCTGCCGGCTAAGGGTGACCGGCGCGACCATCTCGCACGCGTTCCCGTCGAGATGCGCTCAGGACCGGACACCAAGGTCGAGCGCGGCAAGCTTCAGCTCATCGACCATACCGTCAATGGCGCCAGCGGCACGGTCCGCGTGCGTGCGGTGTTCGACAACAGCAACGACCGGTTGATGCCGGGCCAGTTCGCGCGCCTCCGGCTCGGCCAAGCCAAGACAACGCCCGCGCTGGTCGTGCCCGAGCGGGCCATCGGGGTCGATCAGGACAAGAAATACGTTCTTGTCGTCGATCCGGCTCAAAAGGCAAATTACCGCGAAATCAAGCTCGGGGCAGCCGTGTATGGAGGGCGTATCGTCACCAGTGGCCTCAACCCCGGCGAACGGATCATCATCGGCGGTCTTCAGAAGGTCCGCCCGGGCGCCCTGATCGCTCCGCAAAGCGAAGGGCCCGAAACATCTGCCGCGCTCGAAACGCGGAGTTCTTCCGCTTCCGCGGCGAATTGATCGCATTCCAAAGGCTTGAAGGCCACTGCCATGAACATCTCCCGCTTCTTCATCGACCGTCCAGTCTTTGCCGGGGTTCTGTCCGTGCTCATCTTCTTGGTCGGATTGCTTGCCCTGCGCGTTCTGCCAATCTCGGAATATCCTGAAGTCGTGCCGCCCCAGGTAGTCGTTCGCGCGCAGTATCCGGGTGCGAATCCCA
>JALYFY010000060.1 GCA_030777385.1 Pseudomonadota bacterium
GCGCATGTCCGGTCTCATGAAGCACGCCCATGAGCGCGCTCATGAAGTTTGCCTCGCTGTAGCGGGTGGTGATCCGGACGTCGCCCGTGGATCCACCACAGAATGGATGCAGGCTCACATCGAGCCGTCCTTGGTTGAAATCAAATCCGACGGCCTTCATCAACTGCTCCCCAATACGCCGCTGATCATCGACAGGGAAGGAGCCGTTGAGCGGCTGGATGGCAGGAAGGTCCTTCTGGCGCTCCTGCGTCTCCTGGATCAGGCCCGGCAGCTCGGCGCCAAGCTCTGTAAAGAGTGGATCTATTGTCTCCTGGCGCAGACCGGGGTCGTAGCTGTCGAGTAGTGCATCATAGGGGGATAGTCCCAATGCCTCGCCCTTGGCCTGGCCGATCTGCCGCTGGAAGGAGAGCACCTGCGCCAGGTACGGGAGAAGGAGGGCGAAATCCCCGGTTTGTCTCGCCTCGCGCCAGACCAATTCCGACTTGGACACGGCTCTGGAGCTGGCCTCGACGAGATCCGCCGGAACGGCGGAAGCGTGGAGATAGATCCGGCGCATCTCACGCAGGTTGGCGCGTTGCCAATCATCGAGCTGATCACTGTCTTGATCCGCTTGGGCCAGGAGCTCGCCCGTGTCGGGCGCGGTGAGCAGTTCATGGGCGATGCCCTTAAGCGTCGCGAGCTGGTCCGAGCGACCATCGGCAGCCCCCTCCGGCATCATGGTCTCAGAGTCCCATTGCAGAATACCGATCGCGTCCTCGATCGAGCTGATGCGTGCAAAACGTTCTTCCAGCGAGCGGTAGACCTGCATTTTAGTGTGAACTCCGTCCTTGGCGTTGATCCCGCCGGCTCTGCGGGGAGCTAAGTGACCCTGCAGTCAGTCTAGGGAAAGCACCGGGGCCGTTACTGACTTGTAGGATTTGTGGTTCTGGAATGCCCTTAGTCCGGCTGCTTGTGGATCGGATCGACCCAGTAAACCTCCTCCGGCTTTTCGACAGGATCCACGTCGGTGATGTTCACAACGACGGCCTCGTTATCGCTGCGCACGAGAACGCATTCGAGGGGCTCATCCGGACTGGCGTTGATCTCCTGATGAGGCACGAAGGGCGGCACATAGATGAAGTCCCCAGGTCCGGCCTCCGCAACGAAGTCCAACTTCTCACCCCATCGCATGCGAGCTTTGCCTCGCACGACATAGATCACGCTCTCCAGCTCACCGTGGTGGTGCACTCCAGTCTTGGCATTGGGCTGGATCGACACCGTGCCGGCCCAGATCTTCTGTGATCCAACCCGCGCATGGTTGATCGCAGCCTGCCGAAACATGCCCGGGGTCTGAGCGGCGTTCGGGTCGAGGCGTTCACCCTTAATCACTTGAACGCCGTGGTGTTTCCTGTGCTCGTGCTGATCACGGGAGTTGTCTTGATCGTTGTCTGTCATGGCGCCCTCCCGGAGCAATGGCTTCCATCCTTGTTCTGGGACCAGACCCCACGGCGGCGTTAGGTGGCTCGACGAGTAAGCCCTGGAACCCCATCTTAATGGGATGGCCGCTCCAGTGTTCCCCTCCAGCCGCTCGCTGCGTGAGCGGGTTGGCGCCTTACGTCACCTTCCGTCTCTGTTCCGTCTGGTTTGGCAGGCCAGCCCTGCTCTTACAGCGGCAAGTCTTGGGCTGCGACTAACGCGTTCAATCCTCCCTCTTCTGCTACTTTATATCGGAAAGCTCATCATTGATGAGGTGGTGGCCCAGACACAGCTCGCCTCATCGGGGGCAAATCTCAGCGATTGGATCGGGAGCAGCCGACTTGATTTTCTCGGTGGGCTGCTCGTTTTGGAGCTGGCCCTCGCAATCATCGCTGATCTCTTAGGGCGGGCCAGCTCCCTCGTCGACAGCCTCTTATCCGAGCGCTACAGCAACTTCGCCAGTGTGCGTCTGATGGAGCATGCGACGACTCTGGATCTAGAGCAGTTCGAGAGCAGTGATCAGCAGGACCGACTGGAGCGGGCTCGCCGTCAGGTCACCGGGCGGACCACTCTCCTAACCCAGATCTTCGGGCAGGCGCAGGATGGGCTCACTGTCCTTTCACTGGCTGCTGGCCTGCTCGCCTATGCGCCGTGGCTCATCGTCCTGATCCTGCTCGCTCTGCTGCCAGCCTTTGTTGGGGAGGTGCATTTCAACGCGCAGGGCTATCGCCTCAACTACTTCCGCACCCCGGAGCGACGTCAGCTCGACTACATCCGTTATCTCGGCTCGAGCGTCGAAACCGCGAAGGAGGTCAAGCTCTTTGGTCTTAACGCCTTCCTGGTCGAGCGCTTCAGGGGCTTTGCTGATCGCATGTATGCGGACAACCGGCGGCTTGCGATCCGCCGGGCCGCATGGGGCACGCTCTTCGCCGCGCTCGCGTCATGCGCTTATTACCTCGCCTATGCTCTGATCGTGTGGCGAACCGTCCGGGGTGAGTTCAGCATCGGTGACTTGACGTTTCTGTCCGGCTCCTTCCTGCGGCTGCGGGGGCTGCTTGAGGGATTGCTTCTGGGGTTTTCCCAGATCGCCGGGCAGGCGCTGTACCTGGAGGATCTGTTCTCATTCTTCGATGTCCGTCCAAGCATTGCGTCACCGCCACATCCACGACCCTTTCCGCAGCCGCTGCGGTCGGGGATCGTGTTTGAGAACGTAGGCTTCCGGTATCCAGATTCAGATCACTGGGCCGTCCGTCACCTGAGCTTGACGCTGGCGGCCGGCGAGGTTGTGGCTTTGGTTGGGGAGAACGGAGCCGGCAAGACCACGATCGTGAAGCTCCTTGCCCGGCTCTACGATCCGACAGAGGGACGGATCCTTCTCGATGGCTATGACCTGCGCGACTACAATCTGGCCGATCTGCGGCACCACATCGGTGTGATCTTCCAGGACTTCGTACGGTTTCACTTCACGGCCGGCGAGAACATCGGAGCAGGTCGCATCGAGGTCACCGATGATCGCGGCCGGATTCAGCAGGCGGCGGAGCGCAGCCTCGCCGATCAAATCATCCAACGCTTGCCCCAAGGGTATGACCAGCCGCTCGGCAAGCGGTTCCACGGGGGCGCGGATCTCTCCGGAGGTGAATGGCAGAAGATCGCCATCGCGCGCGCCTACATGCGGGATGCTGAGGTGCTCATCCTGGATGAGCCGACCGCCGCTCTCGACGCCCGCTCGGAGTACGAGGTCTTCCAGCGATTCCGGGATCTGAGTTTGGCCAAGACCGCCATTCTGATCTCGCACCGGTTCTCGACCGTGCGGATGGCCGACCGCATCCTTGTTCTCGAGAACGGGCAGGTCGTGGAGGCTGGCTCACACGAACAGCTCGTTGCATCAGGCGGTCGCTACGCCGAACTGTTCGAATTGCAGGCGTCAGGCTATCGATGAGGGCACCCTGAAACCCTGAGATCTGGTTGGTTCGGGGTCATGGAAGGCAGATCGTCTACAAGCCTGCGATCTGGGCTATCCACCCAGCAGTGCCTGCCCAGTTGATAGATCCAGCTTCATTCCGGTGAGGAGCTCCGTCCCAAGCTCTGGTGAACATGCGGCTGGGTTCATCCTGAAGCGGTGCTCGCTCAATCAGTGCTTTCCGCCTTCTGCCGCGATGCACTACAGTGGATGTGCCATCTCAACCCGACAGGAGCCCGCATGAAGAAGGCGCGCAAGCTCTATGAAAGTTCAAGCGGTGACCGCTGGTACCTCATCCGAGATCCTTCAGGGGCTTTGTTCGTCCGCCACGAGGCCAATGTCGCTTCCGGAGGGCAGGTGGAACATGAGGAGATCGCGGCTTTCCTGGGGCGGGGCGCAGGGCCGGAACAGCAGGAACTGCTGCGGCTGATCGGCACCCTCGTCGAGGAGCCCCCGCAAACGGGTAACCCATCTTATGAAAGCGGGGGCCCTACGAGTTCTATCCCGAACTGACGGCACGCGCGCGCAAGCGCCTCAGCTTGCTCGGGGGTGGGTGGACCGGATGGATCAGGCAGCCCCTGCCGCTCAGCAGGACGGCCAAAGGCGCGGATGAAGGTTTCGAATTCGCCTCGGGTGATAGTGAGCATGCGGGCCTCAGCCGACTCCACCCTGTAAGTGTGAGGAATGCCTTTGGGGGTCAGCAGCGTTTCCCCAGCGCTGGCGCGGTGCTCCTGATTCCCGACCCGGTAGCGCACCTCACCTTCAAGCACGTGAAAGATTTCATCCTCGTCATGGTGGATATGCAGAGGCGGAGAGTCCCCCTGCGAGGCTCGGTGCTCAAGCACCGAGATGCCGTCCGAACCATCCCGTGACGAGATACGGATCGTGACGTAGGTATTGAGGAACCAGAGGCTTCGATGATCTGTGGCAGCGCCGTTCATGCCTGTGCTCTCCCGCAACATATTGGAGAGCCGAGCGTACCGGTACTTTGATGATGAACAAGAGGAATGCCGGAGATCAGCCGGTGCGCTGCTTCCGGTACGAGTTCTTGACGGCGATCTTGCCATTGCGGAAGGTGAAGACATCGCATCCTTGAACCTCCACATGAGCACCGTTAGGCCCGGTGGCCGTGAACACCCACTCGGAGACGCCCCGATCTCCAGCAATGAAGTGCTTAGGATTATTCCACCGGGCATCCGGAAAGGTTGCAAAGACCTCCTCAATTCCACGGCGGACTGCAGCCTGACCTGTAAAGATCGTCCCCTTCACGTCAGGACCACGGCTGGCCTCGAACAAGCAGTCCTCCGTCATCATCGACAGGATCGCATCCGGGTCATGCCGGTTCCAGGCTGCCGCAAAGTTATCAAGGACGGAAATGGAAACAGCGTCTGCCATCAGGTCTCCCCTCCTGGCTCGTGAGATGCACCGGGTTAGTAGACGATGCTGCGGTCGCACTCCATCACCAGCCGCACCAGCATAGGCGGGCCAGCCTTCTCGTGAAGGACACCTTGAAGGTCCGCATCGCTGACGCCCCGCGCGGCACAGGACCCAGCCGAGAGATACAGCCGGCCACCTCCGGCGATCACCTTGTCGAAATGCTCTCGAAGGGCGCCCGTACCAAGCCCGATGAGGCCGGTGCGCGTGGGTTCGCGGATGAGTTGAACCGCATCGCCTGCCAGGAACAGGTGAACCTGATGCCCTGCCTCAA
>JALYFY010000061.1 GCA_030777385.1 Pseudomonadota bacterium
GAATCCGACTACCCGGAAACCCGCAAGGCGGCATCCGAGCGCCTGAGCCAGGCGATCAAGGATACCATCGGCATCACGGCTCAGGTAAACGTCCTCGACCCTGAAGGAATCGAACGCTCGCTCGGCAAGGCGAGACGGGTGATCGACCGCAGACCGAAAGAATAGAAGAGCCCCATGGCCCGCACCCGCGCCACAGACTATGACGACAAGCGCCGGGCGATCCTCGATCGCTCGGCCGAGCTCTTTGCCGAGCATGGCTATGACCGCGCCTCCATGAGCAAGATCGCCGAGGCCTGCGGGGTCTCGAAGGCGAACCTGTACCACTACTACCGGGACAAGGAGGAGTTGCTCTTCGACGTGATCCGCTTCCACCTGGAAGAGCTGCTCGAAGTGGTGGAGGCCGCCGATAATCCGGACCTCTCACCTGCAGCTCGCCTCAAGGAACTGGTCGCAGCCCTCCTGGAAGCCTATCGCGATGCCGACGCGCAGCACAACGTGCAGATCAACGGCCTGCGCCTGCTGCCCTCCGATCGGCAGACCGAGCTCAAGGCGATGGAGCGCGAGCTGGTCAAAATCTTCTCCGATGCTGTTGCTGGCGTCGCGCCGCAGCTGAAAGACACCAAGCTGCTCAAGCCTGTGACCATGTCGCTCTTCGGCATGATCAACTGGCACTATCTCTGGTTCAAGAATACTGGCGACGTGACCCGCGCCGATTACGCCGAGCTTGTCGCGCAGCTGATCGTGGATGGAACGCGCAATCTTCACGCGGAGCCCCTTGCCCCATCGCGGCGCGTCAGCGCGGCGGAATAGGTTCGCAGGGGCGCCTTACCGGCATGCCCTTAAAGTCCAGTTCATCGAGTCGTGCGGCCATTTCTCTCCTCCTCGTGGGGAGGGGCAGGGTGAGGCGGTTAGGCCGGGTGAGTGTTTGCAAAACGAGGCGCGGACTCACCTCTCACTCAGGGAGAGGTCGCGCCGGAGGCGCGGGTGAGGGGTTACAGGCTTTTCCGGAGAGGGCGTACCCCCTCACCCTCGCTGCGCTCGACCTCTCCCCACCGGGGAGAGGTGTGGCTGTAGCGGGCGCCACGCACCCTGGATGAGGTGCACCGCTCTGACTTTGCAGCTCGTCCCTTATCCCTCCCCTCCCCGCAAGGGCGAGAGAAGCACATGGTGCCTTCTCTATAGACTAGACTTTGACGATGCGAGTGCCGGCACGTTGAGCCCGAACCCCTCAAGCACCGGGTGAACGGCGCCTTGCCAGCGGGCCAGAAGCTCCTCCCTGCCCTTCTGGCGCAAGCCGTACTTCCGGTGCTGATCGTAGTGATCCGACGCGCTGCTGCCGAAAGTGTCGGCCACGCGCCGATACCAGTAGTTCACGGATGCCTGAGCGTCGGTCCTGTCGTGGCCTTTGTCGAGCGCCACCCGCAATCCCTGTTGCCCAAGCTCCGCATGCTGCTTCTCGACCGGCAGAATGCCTGAGAGCGTGTCCGCCAAGGGCTGGTAGGAGCCGCGGGTCAGCTCGTCGAGCTGCACCACGGTCGCCTGCCCCATGAGACAGTTCATCACCACCGCATCCACCCAGCCGTTGATCGGGTAATGGAACACGTTGAGGCGCATGTCGCCGCCCATGCGGCGTAGCCCAAGATCGACGCTGCGGTCGAGGCGTGACGACCAGGGATGCGCGCCCACATACTGGCTTGTGTTGGCCCCGAACTCCTCCATCAGCTCCAGCACCTGCCGCGCATGGTTGAACTTCTCGAAGACGATGCGCGTGGCCGTGATCCGCTCTTTCAGTCCCGGCGCCAGGTTGATGCAGTCGGCAAAGCCCGATGCGCCCGCCATCTCGGAGTCGACGAAGATTGCCATCAGGCGCATGAGCTCCGCGCGATAGCGGGGCGTCACGTTGTCGGGAGCGCTCAAGCGCCCGCCACCGGCCAGGAAGCCCACGAGGCCCTCTTCATCGATCATGGCGCACCTCCTCGACTACCTGTCGAAATCGACCAGGATCTTGTCCGTCACCGGGTAGCTCTGGCAGGTCAGGATATAGCCCCGGGCGATCTCGTAATCCTCAAGGGCGAAATTCGCGTCCATGTCGACCTCGCCCTCCACGAGCATCGCCCGGCAGGTGGAGCAGACGCCGCCCTTGCAGGCATAGGGAAGCTCAAGCCCCTCATGGGTAGCCGCATCGAGCACCGAGGACGTGCCCTTCTCGAAGGACAGGGTGCGGGCGCGTCCGTCGATGATGATGGTGGCCTCGCAGAGATCCTTGTGGTTCCTGGCCTGCACTTCTTCGGGCGTGCGCTGGCGGCGGCTTGGCGTGGATGTGGCAAACAGCTCGAACTTGATCTTGCGCTTGTCGAGGCCGTGCTCCTCAAGGCTCTGCGCCACGCCCAGCATCATGTCCTGCGGCCCGCAGATGAAGGCGGCATCGATGGTGGACGGGTCGATCCAGTGCTCGAGGAGCTGGTCGCACTTCTCCTTGCTCAAGCGGCCGTTGAACAGGTCGATGTCCTGCTGCTCGCGGCTGAGAATGTGGATCAGGCTGAAGCGCTCGAGATGCTCGTTCTTGAGATCCTCGAGCTCCTCGCGAAACATGATCGAGCTCGACGCGCGGTTGCCGTAGAATAGGGTGAAGGAGGATTGCGGCTCCGCCAGAAGCGTCGCCTTGACGATGCTGATGAGCGGCGTGATCCCGCTGCCCGCCGCAAAGCCTACGAAGTGCCTTTTCTGCGTGTGGTCGAGGGGCACGAAGAAGTTGCCCATCGGCGGCATGGCCTCGATGATGTGGCCGGGAGCCAGCCGCTCGCTCACCCAGTTCGAGAACACGCCGCCTGCGATCTTCTTAATGCCGACCCGGAGCCGGCCCTCCATGGGCGCGGCGCAGATGGAATAGGACCGCCGGACCTCGTCGCCGTCAATGGTGGTGCGCAGGGTTAGGTATTGCCCCGGCGAGAAGCTGAACGCCTCCTTGTGCTCATCCGGCACGTCGAGCGTGAGGATGATGGCGTCGCGGGTCTCGCGCCTGACGTCGGCCACGGTGACGGGATAGAACTTTGTCATGGAGCGTCCGCTCGTTTCAGATGCACTTGAAATAGTCGAAAGGCTCGAGGCAATCGTCGCATCGGTACTGCGCCTTGCATGGTGTCGAGCCGAACTCACTGATGCGCGCGGTGTTCTCGGACTTGCAGCGTGGGCAGGCGATGGTCAGGGGTTTGCGCAGGAAGCGATCAAAAGGAGAAGGACTATCGCCCACGCGCTCAGCCGGCGGCGCGATGCCGTAGGCTTCGAGCTTGCGCCTTCCGTCCTCGCTGATCCAGTCCGTCGTCCATGGCGGCGAGAGCCGGCGTTCGACGCGCAGGCGATCAAGTCCCCTCGCCCGCAGCGCCGCCTCGATGTCGAGTGCGATCACGCCCGTTGCAGGACAGCCCGAGTAAGTGGGCGTGATCGCCACGACGAGTTCGTCGCCCGACCATTGCACATCGCGCACGATGCCCAGATCCATGACGGAAACAGCCGGAACCTCCGGGTCGGGAACTTCCTCCAGCCAGATTTTGATCTGCTCAAGGTCAGGCCGTGTCAGGCTGC
>JALYFY010000062.1 GCA_030777385.1 Pseudomonadota bacterium
GCCCCATTGGCGAGGATGAGGCTTGAGAGCTGCATCAGGCTGGACGATGTCTCGCCGCAATAGCCTTCGAGATCGTTCAGGCTCGGCATGGGATCCTCGTAGAGGTCGAAGATCCGGGCGTCGATCAGGTCCACAAGCGACTGCCTGGGAAGACGGAATTGGACGATGGTGTCGTCGAGGGCTGCCGCAACAGGATTGGCGCGCACATCGCCCCGCGCCTCACCCTGCAGGGCATCGCGCCACCATTGCAGGCGGATCTCGCCCACGAGCGCCTCGCGCACCGCCTCGCGGACGCGGGCGATCTCGAAGTTGAAGGCATAGAGCGCGTAGAGATGCGGCCGCTTGTCGAGAGGTGCGAAGAGGCTGGCCCAGTAGCGGTCGGGATCGGCCTGCCGCACCAGCGCTTCGCAATGGGCAAAGTTCGAAATGGCCTGCGCCATGTCAGGGCACGGCGATGAGGGCCGCACCGACCTTGCGGTTTTCGGCGAGCAGGATGTTGTAGGTGCGGGCGGCAGCCCCCGTCTGCATCACGTCGAGGCCGATCCCCGCCTCACGAAACCGCGCTCGGAAGGCTGCCGGAATGGCCGCGATATCGGCGCCGGTGCCAAGGAGCAGGAGTTCAAGCGCGTCACCTTCGGCGAAGATCGGATCGAGTGCTGCCTCCGTCAGCTCGGTGACGGAGACGACAGGCCAAGCCTTGATGCCCGACGGCAGCGCCAGCACCGACCCGCGATGGGACATGTCCGCAAAGCGAAAGCCGCCATTGCCATAGGCGTCGAAGGGATAGCGCCCCGGCAGGAACCCGTCGTAGAGGCGGCCAGAGCTCATTGGTTTACTCCGCTGCTGCGGCCCTGCCTTCCGGCACCTTCACGGCCTCGGAGTTGCGGAGACCGATATAGATCAGCATGGGAGACGAAATGCAGATGGCCGAATACGTGCAGATGACGACGCCGTAGAGCATGACCTGCGCGAAGCCCTGAATCGCCTGCCCACCGAAGAGCACCAGGGCCAGCAGGGACAGCGCGGTCGTTGCCGCCGTCATCACCGTACGAGACATGGTGTGATTGATCGACAGGTTCAACAGCTCCTCGGCCGGCATGGTCTTGTAGCGGCGCATCAGCTCGCGGGTTCGGTCGAACACCACTACCGTCTCGTTGAGCGAATAGCCCACGATGGTCAGGATTGCTGCGATCGAGGTCATGTTGAACTCGTGACCGGTAATCACGAAAAATCCGATGGTGAGCACGATGTCGTGGAGCGTGCCGATGATGGACGCCACCGCCAGCTCCCGCTCGAAGCGGAACCACAGATAGAACAGCACTGCGATGACCGAAAGCACCACACCGATGGTGCCGGACTGGACGAGTTCGCCCGAAACGCGCGGCCCCACCGTCTCGACGCGGCGGAATTCATAGTCGTTGCTGAACGTATCCCGCGCCTTCTGCACCACGCCGGCTTGGGCTGCTTCGCCGCCCTCCTGGATCGGGAAGCGCAGCGAGACTTCGCCGGCGGAGCCGAATTCCTGCACCTCCACATCGCCGAAGCCGAAGCTCTCGGCGGTCTGCCGGATCTGGCCGACATTGGCCTGGCCCGATTTCGCCTGGATCTCCATGAGCGTGCCGCCCCGGAAATCGATGCCGAAGTTGAGGCCGCCCGTCAGGAGCATCACCGCCGTCAAAATCGAGATGAGGGCCGACAGCGGGAACGAGAAGCGCCGGAAGCGCATGAAGTCGAAGTGTGAGTTTTCGGGCCAGAGGCGAACGAGGCGCACGATACGCACTCCTTAGAACGGAAGAGCTTTGGGACGCATCCAGTGATACCAGAGCGCGATCATCATGCGCGTCAGGGTCACGGCGGTGAGAACCGTCGTCAGGATGCCGAGGATGAACACGACCGCGAAGCCGCGCACGGGGCCGGAGCCGAGGAAGAACAGGATCACGGCTGCAATCGCCATGGTGCTGTTGGAGTCGACGATGGTCGCAAAAGCCCGGTCGAAGCCTGCCTGGATGGCCGATACGATCGACCTTCCCGCATGCGCCTCTTCGCGGATGCGCTCGTAGATGAGCACGTTGGAGTCCACCGCCGTCCCGATGGTCAGAACGATGCCCGCAATGCCCGGAAGGGTCAGGGTCGCCTCGAGAACCGACATCAGGCCGAAGATGAGGCCCACATGAACGATGAGTGCGATGTTCGCGAACAGGCCGAAGAGGCCATAGGTGGCGAACATGAAGATGATGACGAAGATGGCTGCAACGTACGTGGCCATCTTGCCAGCCTCGATGGAGTCGCGGCCGAGGCCGGGGCCCACGGTGCGCTCCTCGACAATGGTGAGCTTTGCGGGCAGCGCGCCGGAGCGGAGCAGAACGGCCAAGTTGTTGACCTGCTCCACCGTGAAGCTGCCGGAGATCTGGCCCGATCCGCCGGTGATGGGCGATTGGATCGTCGGCGCGGAGATCACCCGATTGTCGAGAACGATGGCAAGCTGACGCCCGAGATTTTCCGTGGTCGCCTGTCCGAAGCGCTGAGCGCCGCGGATGTTGAAGCGGAAATTGACGATGGGCTGACTGGTCTGGGAATCGAAAGCAGGCTGGGCATCGGTCAGATCGCCGCCCTCGGCAATGATCCGGCGCTCGACCGGAACCCGCTGGCCGCCCGCATCTTCCATGGGCAGCATGTCCACATCGGTAGCGCCCGGCTGGGCGAGCAGGCGGAACTCAAGGTTGCCGGTCTCGCCCAAAAGCGCCTTCAGCTGCTGCGGATCCTGAAGGCCCGGAACTTGGACGAGAACACGGTCGGCGCCCTGGCGCTGAATGCTCGGCTCCGTGGTGCCGGTGGAGTCCACGCGGCGGCGGATGACCTCGATGGACTGATCGACGGCCCGCCGGATGCGCTCGTTCACGCCGGCATCCGTGTAGGTCAGCGTGATCTGGCCTTCCGGCGAGGTGGAAATTTCGATGGCGTTGTTGCCGGTCTGGCCGAGGATCGCGTTGCCGACCGGCTGGGCCAGCTCGCGCAGGCGCGGCAGCAAGCGGTCACGGTCTGCAGCGTCCGGCACACGGATCTGCACGCCGCGCTGGATCGTCTGGATGCCGTTCTGGGACGAGACGCGGGTGTCGCGCAGGATGCGGCGGACGTCGTCGCGCAAGGCTGTGAGCTGCGCTCGCATCAGATCCTGCCCATCCACCTCGAGCAGGACGTGGGAGCCGCCCTGAAGGTCGAGGCCGAGAACGATGGCACGGGACGGAACGAGCCAGGATGGCACCCAGCTCGGGACGGCGCTCAGGAAGGCATTGCGCTGCTCGCGATTCATCGTGCTCGGAACCGCAAGCAGCAGGCCGATTACGATGATCGCCACCGTGGCGATGATCTTCGATCTAGAGAAGCGCAGCATCGTCAGCTCAACCTTTCCCACACACCCTGCCGCAGGCTCCTGCGGCGAACCGGCCCTCCCTATGCCGTTAAGGCGCGGAAGGACCGGCTTTCTTTCAATCAGGCCTTGACGGGCTCGCTCTTGGAGCGGACCTCGGAGATCATGGCGCGAGCCACCTTCACCCTGACGCCATCGGCGATCTCGACCTCGACATCGGCCGAGTCCTCGACGACCTTCGTCACCTTGCCGATGATTCCGCCGGAGGTGACGACCGTGTCCCCGCGACGCACATTCTTGATCATCTCCTGGTGCGCCCGCACCCGGCGCTGCTGAGGCCGGATGATGAGAAACCACATGATGACGAAAATGAGGATGAACGGGACGAATTGGAGGATCATCTCCGTTCCGCCCCCGGCAGGGGCCCCTTGTGCGAAGGCAGGTGAAATGAACAAGCGGCTCTCCATGGATAAAGGCGCGAGGCGGGCACTTGTCGATGCCCACCCGCGCCAGACGGGATTCAAAGCGTGGCGGACTATACTCATCGACCTGACGAAATCAATGAAGTTGCTGGCTTTTCCAAAGCCCCTTCCATGGACCGTTTGACGCTTTTTGCGCTAAGCAGTCCCCTCACCCACTCCGAATGGCTGTGTTCCAGATGCCTGCAGACCTCAACTCCCCTGAAACCGCGGCGCTTTTGACGCGCATTGCCGATGCCCTGGAGCGCTTGGCTCCCGTAGGAACGCCTCACGGGGATTTGACGGCGGCGGATGCTTTCGTCTGGCATGCCACTGGTCGCAGGCTTTCCCCTGTCCCCAAGGTGAACCGGGTCGAGATGAGCCTGCTGCGCGGCATCGACCGGGTACGAGATCAGCTGGCGGAGAACACCGGGCGCTTCGCCAAGGGGCTGCCGGCCAACAACGCCCTGCTCTGGGGCGCCCGAGGCATGGGCAAGTCGTCCCTGGTCAAGGCGGTTCATGCGGAGATCAACCACACGAAGGCTGCCGATGCCCGCCCGTTGAAGCTCATCGAGATCCACCGGGAGGATATCGAGACCCTTCCCGACCTCATGAGTCTCCTTCGTGCCGATCCCCACCGCTTCATCGTCTTCTGCGACGATCTCTCCTTCGACGCGGACGACACCTCCTACAAATCCCTGAAAGCCGTGCTGGAAGGCGGGATCGAGGGCAGGCCCGACAACGTGATCTTCTACGCCACGTCCAACCGCCGCCACCTCCTGCCCCGGGACATGATGGAGAACGAGCGCTCTACCGCGATCAATCCGGGCGAGGCCGTGGAGGAGAAGGTTTCGCTCTCCGACCGCTTCGGCCTCTGGCTCGGCTTTCATAAGTGCAGCCAGGACGAATATCTCGACATGGTCTTCGCCTATGTCGAACACCTCGGCCTAGAGGCCGATCGCGACGCGGTTCGTGCCGAGGCTCTCGAATGGGCAACCACCCGCGGCGCGCGCTCGGGGCGCACGGCCTGGCAGTTCATCCAGGATCTGGCAGGGCGGTTAGGGAAGACGATCTGAGAAGCCGTGCCTGGGATGAGGGCTCTTCGAGATTGCCGGCCCTGTGCGGCCCTTGCCGATTGCACATGCCTGACCCGGGAGAGGGCAAAGGACTAGGAGGGCTCCTCGTGCCGGAGCGTCCTCCCGGACGCCGCAGCCGCTCCGGGATCACCTAATCGGACTGGCGCCGGCTCTTCAACGCTGTCATCCCCGCGCAGGCGGGGATCCATAACCGCTAACATCCCAGAGAAGGGCGGTTCGTATCGCACGCAGTTCCGCACGGTCAGCGGTTCTGGATCCCGGGCTCTGCCCTGCAGCCCCGGGATGATAAGGCTGGGCTGGTGTGCCCGATGCCGCATCTGCCCTTCGTGCGGGATGACGCTGTTGGTCTGTGTCAAAGAGCGAGCACCTGTGGGCCCGGAGCCGTGTGGCTCCGAGCCTTGTAGGTGATCGAGGGTGGCGCGCTGGGCAGCCCGGCTCGCTGTGGTAAGTGTAAGGAAGAGCCAGACTGCCTCTTCGCGCACGGTTCTTTTAGGCGGACCGGTGCGACCGGTTTGGCGCTGGCCCAAGGCGGCCATGCTGGAGGCCTTGGGCCCAACCCTCTTCCGGCCCCTCGCCAGGGCCTCCTGTCACAGGAGCCTGCGTGTCAGCTCCGGCACAGGACCGTGCCTG
>JALYFY010000063.1 GCA_030777385.1 Pseudomonadota bacterium
GGCGAGGCCGTGGTGGAATCCACCGCCAGACGAGCCCCGGCCGCATGGGCGATCTCGGCTGCGGCGGCAATGTCCGTGACGGTCCAGAGCGGGTTCGACGGCGTCTCGATCCAAACCAGCTTGGTCTGCCCGGGCTTCACGGCCTCGCGCAGAACCTCAAGGTTGTCGGTCTCCACGAAATCGACCTTGAGCCCCCAGCGGACTGCCTCCGTCATGAGCCAGCTGCGCAGGGCCCAGTACATGACCTTGGAAGCCACGATGTGATCGCCGGGATCGAGCGCCTGGAACACGGCCGTTGCGGCCGCCATGCCGGACGAGAACAGCAGCGCGCCGGCCTCGGCCTCCTCCAGCATGGCCAGCACTTCTTCGGCCTCGCGGATGGTGGCATTGTCGGGCCGGCCATAGACGAAGCCGGACGAATAGGCATTGTCCTCATCGCGGATATAGGTGGTGGCCACATGGATCGGCGGCACGACGGCCTTGGTGATCGGGTCCACATGGCCCATGGCCTGAGCGGTCAGGCTGCGCTTCGACCATGGGGAACGCGATGACGACATGAGGGAACCTCCGGGAAGCGTGACAGGTTGCGTCACGAGACAAATGACGCAACGTCTTTAAGGGGATTTCGCGCATGCATACAGACCAAACTGCGCCAGGCAGCCATGCAATGCCGCCATTGCCGCGCTTCCTGGTGGCCGTGCTGCCGGTGGTCGCTGTTGCCGTGTCGGCAAGCCTGATCACGCAGCCGAACATTCCAACCTGGTATGCGGGTCTCCAGAAGCCTGGCTTCACGCCGCCGAACTGGGCCTTCCCGGTCGCCTGGACGCTGCTTTACGCCATGATGGCCTATGCGCTCTGGCGCATCTTAAGCTTGCCGAAAAACCGGCCCGGCCGCAGGGCCGCGATCATCGCGTTCTTCGTGCAGCTCGGCCTGAACGGCCTGTGGTCCTTTGCCTTCTTCGGTGGGCAAAGCCCGCTTGCGGGCCTTGTGGTCATCGCCGCCCTGATCGTGGCGATCCTCGCCACGATCCGCACGTTCTGGCGGCTCGACCGCAATGCTGCCCTTCTGCTCGTGCCGTATCTCGCCTGGGTCGCCTATGCGTCCCTGCTCAACGGGACGATCTGGCAGATGAACGGCTGATCAGCGTGAGGCGCCCTGCTCGGGCTGGTCGAACAGGTGCGGTTCCTTGTCGAGGTGGTCGAGGACGCCGACGTAAGGAAGCTGGCGGTAGGAGTGCGCCACGTCCATGCCGTAGCCGATGACGAACAGGTCGGGGCAGGTGAAGCCCACATAGTCGGGCTGGATCTGCACGGCGCGCTTGCCGGGCTTTTCCAGAAGCACGGCGGTCTTCACGCTTTTCGCCCCGCGCGCCATCAGCAGGTCCTTGGCGAAGGTCACCGTGCGGCCGGACTCGAGAATATCGTCGACGAGCAGCACGTCGCGCCCGCGCACATCGCTTTCCACGTCGCGCAGGATCGTGACCTGACCGGTGGAGACCGTGCCGTCCAGATAGCTCGACAGGTGCACGAACTCCACCTGCGGTGACAGCCCGGTGCGGTGCAGGGCCCGGATCAGGTCCGCCGCGAACATGAAGCTGCCCTTGAGCACGGCCACGACCAGCAGGTTCTCAGGCTTTGAGCGCGCGATGTCCTGCGCCAGCGCCTCGTTGCGCTTGGCGATCGTGTCTTCGTCGAACAGAACCCGGATGCGGGGGGCAGCAGTCATCGTCATTGTCCAGAAAAGAAATGAAAGCCTTCAAGGCTGCCCTCTTCACGACCATGCTTGGGCAAGGAAGTCAAACGGACTCGATGTCTTTTGGGATCAAAGTTTGGATGAGCAGTAAAGGCATGCCGGTGTCATCCTCAGGCCAAGCGCAGCGAGGGAAGGGGATCCATAGCGCAGCGCCTGATCGTGGATCCCCTTCCCTCACTTCGTTCGCCGGGGATGACAGCGTGGTGCTCACCTCAGTGTCATTCCCGGCCGCAGCGAAGCGGAGGGGAAGGGAATCCATGGCGCTGAGCCTGATCGTGGATCCCTTACCGCCCTTCGTGCGCCAGGGATGACGCTGCGCGCTTCATCGGGCTCTACTTCATCAGGCTCCTGCGGCAATGTCCCGCGAAAGGCTCGCTTCCCGTCCTCGACCCGCAAGTTTATGGCTTGCTAACCATAAAGGGGCGATAAGGAAGCGAATCGCGGGCTTCCCCGCCGCAGGACTTCAACCCTTAAAGGACGGCTTGAGCACGCGTGAGGGCGTTTTACGACGAGGAATATGAAGAGAGCGCGGCTCCGTCCGTGCACTTCGAGAATGTGGGCGTGCGTTACGGCATGGGGCCCGAGGTTCTGCGCGACCTGACCTTCTCCATCGAGCCCAACTCGTTTCAGTTCCTCACCGGCCCGTCCGGCGCCGGCAAGACGACGCTCCTGAGATTGATCCTGCTCTCGGTCAAGCCGACCCGGGGCCTGGTTTCCCTTTTCGGCGAGGATGTCTCCAAGATCTCCAAGGACGATCTCACGTCCCTGCGCCGCCGCATGGGCGTGGTCTTCCAGGATTTCCGCCTCCTCGATCACCTGACAACCTACGAGAACGTGGCCCTGCCGCTGCGGGTGCAGGGCAAGGAGGAGGCGAGCTACCGGGCCGAGGTGGTCGAGCTTCTGCGCTGGGTGGGCTTAGGAGACCGCATGCACATGCTGCCGCCGGTGCTGTCGGGCGGCGAGAAGCAGCGCGCGGCGATTGCCCGCGCGCTGATCGTGCGCCCGGACCTGTTGCTCGCGGACGAGCCCACCGGCAACGTGGACCCGTCGCTCGCGCGCCGCCTCCTGCGCCTCTTCATCGAGCTCAACCGGCTTGGAACCTCGGTTGTTATCGCGACCCACGATTTCAGCCTCATGGACCAGCTCGACGTCCGCCGCCTCGTGCTCGGCGACGGCCGGCTGCACATCGACGAGTAGGCCGGATGAGCGCCCTGCCCCAACCGCGATCGAGGAAGGCTGCAGC
>JALYFY010000064.1 GCA_030777385.1 Pseudomonadota bacterium
GCTGAGAGCGTGGAGGTGGAAAGCGTGGTGACCCGCTCGGCAAGGGAAAAGACTGTGTGGACTTGCTTCGAAAGAATGGAGAGCACTTCTTTGAGCCAGGAGGATCTCCATGCCCCATACACGCTTTACGAAAGAGTTTCAGGATGAGGCCGTGCGGCTCGCCCTGACCAGCGGCCGCAGCCGACGGGCGACTGCCGCGGATCTCGGCATCGGCCTGTCAACCCTGCGCCACTGGATCGATCGGCGCCGCGAGCGCGAGATCGCCGACCCGCCCGAAGAGCGCCAGGAGGACATGACAGCTGAGCTGAAGCGGCTGCGGCGTGAGAACGAGATCCTGCGCCAGGAGCGGGAGATCCTCAAGCGGGCCACCGCTTTTTTCGCCAAGGAGGGAAGTCGATGAAGTTCCAGTTCATCGATGCGGCGAAAGAGAGCTTCCCCGTCACGCGCCTGTGCCAGGTCCTCGAAGTGAGCCCAAGCGGTTACTTTGCCTGGAGATCTCGTCCGGCGAGCCCACGTCAACGGGAGGATCTGGTGCTGTTGGCCCATATCCGCTCAGCCTTTGCCCGCTCGAACGCAACCTACGGCAGCCCGCGTCTGACCCGCGAGCTGCAGGACGAAGGCCTGGAGGTTGGTCGGCGCCGCACTGCCCGGCTGATGCGGGAGAACGGCCTCAGGGCCCGACAGAAGCGCCGGTTCAAGCGCACCACCGACAGCCATCATGCCTTTCCAGTCGCTCCCAATCTCCTTGAACAGGACTTCTGGGCGGAGCGCCCGAACCAGAAATGGGCCGCCGATATCTCGTACGTGTGGACGAGCGAGGGCTGGCTCTATCTGGCCGTGGTCCTGGATCTCTTCGCTCGGCGGGTGGTCGGCTGGGCCGTCAGGGACCGGCTGCACCAGGAGCTTGCGCTCGAGGCGCTGCGCAAGGCTTTGGCCATCCGACGACCATCAGCTGGCCTGATCCATCACGCGGACCGCGGCAGTCAATATTGCTCGACAGCCTATCAGGCGGAACTGAAGAAACATGGTATCCGGATCTCGATGTCCGGGAAAGGCAATTGCTTTGATAATGCCGTTGTCGAGACCTTCTTCAAGAGCTTGAAATCCGAGCTGGTCTGGCGCACCGTCTTCCAGACCAGAGCCGAGGCTAAGGAGGCGATTGGTCAGTACATCGACGGCTTCTACAACCCCATCCGGCGTCATTCGACGCTCGACTACGTCAGTCCGGTTCAGTTCGAAAGGCTGGCCGGATAGCTACCAAACCGCTCTCCACAAATGCGAAGCAAGACCATCCTAAAGCGGATTTCGGGTCAGTGTAGAGCATAACCGGCATGTCTGAACCAGCCTTTGGCATCCTTTGCGGTGATGGTGTCGAGAGCTGGTTTGAGTTCCGCCTCAAGAGCCTCCAGACTGCGGGCGGCTTTCGCCTTGAGCCGCTCTTTCATCTTGGCCCAGGCAGGCTCGATCGGGTTGAACTCGGGCGAGTAGCGCGGCAGATACACCAACCCAATTCCGGCCCGGGCAAGCAGCTCCTGCACTTCCGTGGCATGATGCGGGCGCAGGTTGTCCATCACCAGAATAGCATCCGGCTTCGTGCGTTTGAGAGCCGGCACCAGCACCTGTTCGAGATAGGCCAGCAGCACAGAGGTCGAGGTGGACGCCTCGATGCTCATCGTGGCCACCAGCCCGTCACACCCGAGTGCTCCTAACACCGTCAGCCGCTGCCATGAGCCAAGGGGAATGGAGCCATAGGCGCGTTGGCCACGCGGCGCTCGGGCGTGGGTGCGCGCCATCTTGGTGGTCACCCCGCTCTCGTCCAGGAACACCAGGCGTTCCGCGGGAAGCACGCTCATCTGCTGGCGGTATGCCTCACGCTCGCTGGCGATCTCGGGCCGCTCCTGCTCGGCCGCCCGGAGCGTCTTTTTTTCACAGTCAGCTTGAGGCGCTGCAGCGTCCGGCACATCACCGGACGGCTGACCCGCTTGCCGGTGAGCGCAAACAGGCGCTCCGCATACTGATCCAGGGAGGCATCGTTGGTCTTGGCCACGAGCGCCTGTAACAGCGAAAGCTCAGGAGGGCCCAGCCGACCAGCCGGCCCGCCGCGGTGCGGCTTGGGGCAGCGCCGGCCCTCCTGGCGGGCTTGGCGGATCCAATTGCAGACGGTGGCGGGGCACACCCGAAAGCGGCGGGCAATGGCAACCTGGCTCCCCTCTCCTTGCTCATAGGCGACCAGAACGCGCTCGCGCAAATCGGCGGAATAGGGCTGGGGCATGACTTGTCTCCCGTGCCATATGCCGATCAACGCACAGACCGCTGCTTTCGATTCACATCAGCTCGAAATCCGCTTTAACGATCGGCAACCGTTTGGGATCGTCGCACCGAAGCCAACGCGCGAGTTATCATGACGTATGAAATCGTAAGCCGTGGCGGCGTTTTAGCCATGTCCACCACAAGCGGACAGGGTATGAACACCTGTATCGGATGAGCGACCTCTGCTCTCTGAAAACTGCGCCTCAGCCTGTAGCGAATGGGAATGGACAGGGGTGTCGACCAGGTCTCAGGCGTCCAACGGGGATTAGCCCTGAGAACGACAGACCGTATGTTCGTTGCCGGCGGAGGTGGCTCGTCC
>JALYFY010000065.1 GCA_030777385.1 Pseudomonadota bacterium
GCCGGCAAAAGCACCGTCGAGGTCGACCACATGCAGCCACTCGAAGCCTTGCGCCTCGAAGGTTGCAGCCTGATCGACGGGCGAGTCGTTGAACACGGTAGCCTGGTCCATGTCGCCCTGGATCAGGCGAACGCAGCGGCCTTCTTTCAGATCGATGGCAGGGTACAGGATCACGGGCGCCACCTTAAGAAATTGGCGATGAGCTTGAGGCCGAGGGCCTGGCTCTTTTCAGGATGAAATTGAGCACCGACGAGGTTGTCCCGCCCGACGATGGCGGTGACTGGCCCACCGTAATCGGTGGTGGCGATCACATCGCCCGGATCGGTTGGCGCGAGGGCATAGGAATGCACGAAATAGGCGTGCAGCCCGTCAGGTCCGGTCGGAATGCCGTCGAGCAGCGGATGCGGTTTTGCAAGGCTCAAGGTGTTCCAGCCCATATGGGGAATCTTCAAGGCAGGATCGCCGGGCTCGATGGCCTTCACGTCGCCATGGATCCAGTCGAGGCCGTAGCTCGTGGTGTGCTCGAGCCCCCGGGTCGCCATAAGCTGCATGCCGACGCAGATGCCCATGAACGGACGACCGTCCTCATGAACGCGCTTTTGCAGCGCCTCAACCATGCCGGGCACGGAGTCGAGGCCGCGGCGGCAATCGGCAAAGGCGCCGACGCCCGGCAGCACGATCCGCTCCGCCCCCGCGACAAAGTCCGGGTCGGACGAGACGGTCACGGGACAATCGAGCTCCGCCTCCCGCGCCGCCCGCTCGAAAGCCTTGGCGGCGGAGTGCAGGTTGCCGGACCCGTAATCGATGATGACGACGCTCACCGGGGACGCTCCGCATCGGGAAAGAGGCCGATCACCGGCTCGGACCGCCTAGGAGTGGACAGAACGGCTGCGGGAGCCGGGTTGCGCGGAAGAGGCGCGGCCTTGGTGTCGAGCCAGCGGGCGAAGGCCTTGGCCTCCGCCTCGTCCCGGTCGGATGCCGTGACCGCATCGACCGCCGGGCGGCCGTGGCGCGCGAGCGTCCAGCGCCTGAGGCTGTTGGCCTCAAGCCCAATCAGGCTCTGCAGCAGGAGCTGAGCGATAGAGCCTGCGAGCGGATGCACGTCCAGGAGGGCCATGATGCCGCCGAAGGCGAAGACGACGAGCAATACGCCAAGGCCGGCAAGCCAGAGGCGATGAAAGAAGAACCAGAAGAAGGTGAAGAAGAACGCCCCCCAGGAGAAGGCATCCTTCACGAGCTCGGACTCGTCCAAAGCTGTCGCGTCACCCGGACGCGCATCGCGCGGGAGGTGCAGGGTAAAGGTGGTCATGGCGACGTTTCCTCAAGCGCTGTCCGGCGAGACGAACCTCGGTTCGCCGGACAGGGCATCTCTTGATCAGTTTAGAGCGTACCCTTGGTGGAGGGAACGCGGCCCTCTTCCCTTGGGTCCACCGCCACGGCCTGACGCAAGGCCCGTGCCAAGCCCTTGAAGCAGCTCTCGGCGATATGGTGGCTGTTCTGGCCGTAGAGCGTCTCCACATGAAGCGTCAGGCCCGCTTGGATGGCGAAGGCCTGGAAGAACTCGCGCACCAGCTCGGTGTCGAACGCCCCGATCTTCTCCGTCGGGAAGGTGGTGCGGAACACCAGGAAGGGGCGGCCCGAGATGTCGATGGCCACCCGCGTCAGGGTCTCGTCCATCGGCAGATGGATATCCGCATAGCGCGTGATGCCCTTTTTATCGCCAAGCGCCTTCAGGATGGCCTGCCCCAGCGCGATCCCGGTATCCTCGGTGGTATGATGCTGGTCCACATGCAGGTCGCCCGTCACCTTCACGGAGAGATCGAAGAGACCGTGTCGGGCAAAGAGTTCGAGCATATGGTCGAGGAAGCCGACCCCGGTGGAGATCTCGGCCTTGCCGGTGCCATCGAGGGCAATCGACAGGTTGACATCGGTCTCGGCGGTGCGACGGCTGACGCTCGCGGAGCGCATCATCAAAATCCTTTGCGGAACAGGAGACGAGGCCTTCTAGCAAGCCGCGCGGAGAAACGCCACCCGCGTTGCTTTTGCCCGATCAATGATTAAGTCAGGCCCAGAACGGCCCATGCCGTCCCTACCCTCTCCCGCCCGCCGGAGCCCTGCTTTGTCCGAAGACGCCACCCCCCGCATGCATGCCACCACGATCCTCATGGTCCGCAGAGGCGGCCGCGTCGTCATCGGCGGCGACGGGCAGGTGAGCCTGGGGCAGACCGTCGTGAAGGGCAACGCCAAGAAGGTGCGACGCCTCGCCAAGGGCGGCGTGATCGGCGGTTTTGCCGGCTCCACAGCGGATGCCTTCACGTTGTTCGAGCGGCTTGAGGCCAAGCTCGAGCAGTATCCGGGCCAGCTCACCCGCGCCTGCGTCGAGCTCACCAAGGACTGGCGCACCGACCGGTACCTGCGCCGCCTGGAGGCGATGATGCTGGTGGCCGACAAGGATGTGGGCCTGCTGCTCTCGGGCGCCGGCGACGTGCTGGAGCCGGAAAACGGCATCATGGCCATCGGGTCCGGCGGCAATTTTGCCCTGGCGGCTGCCCGGGCGCTAGCCGACTCGGATATGGATGCGGAGGCCATCGTGCGCCGCTCTCTGGGCATCGCGGCCGAAATATGCGTCTATACCAATAGCAATATTGTGATCGAGAGCCTCGAGCTATGATCAGCGAAAGCGTCCTCGTCCAAGCCGTGACGAGGGGGATCTTGACAGGCCAGCAGGCCAGCGACCTGCGAGCCCTGGCGCAGCAGATGAGTGCTGCGGCCCCCCTTGAGCCGGAGGACGACGAGAAGCTGCGGCTCGTCTCAGGGTTCAGCGATATCTTCGTCACCCTCGGGCTTGCACTCTTCACCGGAGCGCTGGCCTATCTGACGGAGCGGTTCGGGATGACCGTGATGTGGGCCGTGCTCGCAGTGACCGCATGGCTTCTGGCTGAATTCTTCACCCGCCGGCGGCGCATGGCGCTGCCGAGCATCGCGCTGCTGGTGCTTTTCGTCCTGGCGGTGTTTTCATGCGCCACCTACGCCTTGGGCGGGATGCTGGGCGTCGCGGTCGAGCCCGATGTGTCGGAGCTTCTCGGGTCGGGCGACAGCCTCATCTTTGTGGGTGCGGCCCTGATCACTCTGGCCCTGACGGCCCTGCACTATTTTCGGTTCCGGGTGCCGATCACGATTGCGGCCGGAACGGCTGCCCTGGCGATTGCCGTGATCGGCCTCATCTCCGCAACTGCTCCCGGCTTCGTCGAGGCGTATCTCAAGCCGCTCATTCTGCTCACGGGGCTCGGCGTCTTCGCGCTCGCCATGCGCTTCGACCTCTCCGATCCGGAGCGCGCGACCCGCCGCACCGACATCGCGTTCTGGCTGCATCTGCTCGCAGCACCCATGATCGTTCATCCGCTGATCGCGCAGATGTCGGAGGGCGCCGACATGAGCACGGTCGCGCCTGCAATCCTTGCGGTCTTCCTCGCGCTCGGGATCGTGGCGGTGGTGATCGACCGGCGCGCCATGCTGGTCTCGGGGCTGATCTATGCCGGCTATGCGCTGGGAAGCCTTTTCCAGCGAGTTGGATTTGCCGATACCACCACGCCGCTCACCGCGCTGGCGCTCGGCGCCTTCGTCCTCCTGCTCAGCGCAGGCTGGCGTCCCGTGCGCGCAAGCTTCCTGAAACTGCTTCCATCCCATCTTGCACACCGGCTGCCACACCCCATCCTTTCATCATGACCACGTTCTCCCCCCGCGAAATCGTTTCCGAACTCGACCGCTATATCGTCGGCCAGCACGACGCCAAGCGCGCCGTTGCCATTGCGCTGCGCAACCGCTGGCGCCGGCAGCAGCTGGAAGGCTCCTTGCGCGAAGAAGTCGCTCCGAAAAACATCCTCATGATCGGTCCCACGGGCTGCGGCAAGACCGAGATCTCCCGGCGTCTCGCCAAGCTCGCCGGTGCGCCCTTCATCAAGATCGAAGCGACCAAGTTCACGGAGGTGGGCTATGTGGGCCGCGATGTGGAGCAGATCGTGCGCGATCTCGTTGAGATCGGCATCGGCCTCGTGAAGGAGGAGCGCCGCCGGCAGGTTCAGGCCAAGGCGCATATCGCGGCGGAGGAGCGCGTGCTCGATGCGCTTGTCGGCGCAACCTCGAGTGCCGCCACCCGCGACTCCTTCCGCCGCAAGCTGCGCGCCAACGAGCTCGACGACAAGGAGATCGAGGTCGAGCTGCAGTCGTCAGGAGGGCAGGGGATGCCCATGTTCGAGATCCCCGGCATGCCCGGCGCGTCGGTGGGCGCAATCAATCTGTCGGACATGTTCGGCAAGGCCTTCGGCGGGGGACGGCCTAAGACCCGCCGCACCACCGTGCGCGAGGCCTACGAGCCCCTCGTGACGGAGGAGGCCGACAAGATGATCGACCAGGACGCCATCGTCCAGGAGGCCCTGCGTCAGGTCGAGAACAACGGCATCGTGTTCCTCGACGAGATCGACAAGATCTGCGCCCGTGAAAACCGGGGCGGGGCCGACGTGTCCCGTGAGGGCGTTCAGCGCGATCTCCTGCCCTTGATCGAGGGCACCACGGTTACGACCAAGTACGGGCCGGTGAAGACGGACCACATCCTCTTCATTGCGTCCGGCGCGTTCCACGTGTCGAAGCCCTCGGATCTGCTGCCCGAGCTGCAAGGCCGCCTGCCGATCCGGGTGGAGCTGTCGCCGCTGACAGTGGAGGATTTCCGCCGCATCCTCACCGAAACCGAGGCCAGCCTTATCAAGCAATCGGTCGCCCTGATGCAGACGGAAGGCGTTCAGCTCGTCTTCACGGACGACGCTATCGACGCGCTCGCTCAGGTGGCGGTGGATGTGAACAACTCCGTCGAGAACATCGGCGCACGCCGCCTGCAGACGGTCCTGGAGCGGGTGCTGGACGATGTCTCCTACACGGCGCCCGACCGCTCCGGCGAGACGGTGAGGATCGACGCCGCTTACGTGCGCGGCGAGGTGGAGACCCTGGCGAAGAACACGGATCTGAGCCGGTTCATTTTATGAGCTGATTAGGCACGTCCTCGTTATGGCCGGGCTGGTCCCGGTCATTTCCATTTGGACAACCACCGCCCTCGTCCTGAGGAGCGGACGAAGTCCGCGCCTCGAAGGGGGCTCCAGAGGGCACTGAAGCCTCCTTCGAGACGGATCGCTCACGCAATTCTCCTCAGGATGAAGGTGGAGTTAGGAAAGACCTGGACCGCCGGCACAAGGCCGGTGTTGACGAAGAGGTGAGCAGGGGAAACGGAACCACCCCGCCGATCCGCGACTTGCCTCGGGATGAATCCGAGCCTGCAGGACTTGAAGGAAAAGGCGCTCGTCATCCACGGGCGCCTGTGCGAGGCCTATGGCTGCCCGATTCCCTATTTCCATTCTCTCGATCCCTTGAGCGAGCTGATTTCCTCGCTCCTGTCCCATCGCACCCGCAATGCGGAGTCCGGACGCGCCTTCAAGGCGCTCAGGGCGCGCTATGCCGATTGGCATGCCTTGATGCATGCGCCCACCGAGGAGGTTGAGGCGACGATCCAGGGCGTCACCTGGCCCGAGCAGAAGGCGCCTCGTCTGCAAGCGGTGCTTCATGCCATCGAGGAGCGGCACGGAACGCTATCCCTCGACTTTCTGAAGGACATGCCGGTGGAGGAGGCGAGGGCGTGGCTCGAGAGCATTCCGGGAATCGGCCCGAAGACCAGCGCGGCTGTGCTGTCGTTCTCGGTGTTGCGGAAGGCGGCGCTTCCCGTGGACAGCCATCACCACCGGGTGGCGCAGCGCACCGGGCTCATTTCGCAGTCCATAGCCGTTGGTCCATCCCATGTGGCGCTGGCTGCGCTGTTGCCCCAGGATTGGGATGCGCAACAGGTCTATGACAACCACGAGGTCATGATGCTGCACGGGCAGCGCTGCTGCTTCTTCAAGAGCCCGGCCTGCGGGCGCTGCGTGGTTCTGGACCTGTGCCCGACCGGGCAGGGGCGAATGGAGGGGAGGCGGGTTCCTGCGGCAAAGCCCGAGAGTGCCGCTCCGGACCTTCATCCCTCACGTTCCCGCGAGAGATAACCCAAAACAGCCTTGCAGCGGAACGACCTTCCCGCAATGGGCGTTCGTCTCTCAACATTGGAGGAGTGATCCCATGCGTAAATTCTTCATGGCTGTTGCGGCCACCGCGGCCCTCGGGGCCTTCGGTCTCTCCGCTCCGGCTTCTGCCGCCGAGGCTCAAGCCGCCCCGATCAACGAACTCGTGGCCGCCGTTCAGAACGGCGACGTGAAGGCTGATTTCGTTCAGTATCGCCGCTATTACCGTGACAGCCCGCGCTATGTGGAACGTCGCGTTTATCGCGAGCGTCCGCGCTATGTGGAGCGCCGCTATTACGACGATCGTCGCTACTACCGCCGTGACCGGGGCAATTCCCTGGCGGCCGGCGCTCTGGGTCTCGCGACCGGCGCCATCATCGGCGGCGCGATCGCCCAGTCTCAGGCTCAGGCAGCTCCGGTCTATGGCGGCAACGCTGCCTACTGCGCCCAGCGCTACCGGTCCTACGATCCGGCCTCGGGCACCTATCTCGGCTTCGATGGTTTGCGCCATCCCTGCCCGTAAGATCGCGGCAGCATGAATGAACGAAGCGGGCCAAACGGCCCGCTTCTTTTTTGCTTACTTTGCCGCGATGACGGCGATCTCGACCTTGAAGGCGGGGGTTGCAAGCTTCGCCTCGACGGTGGCGCGGGCCGGGGTGTTGCCTTGAGAGACCCAGGCATCCCACACGGCGTTCATCTCCTGGAACGTGCCCATGTCGGTGATCCAGATATTGGCCATCAGGATCTTCGACTTGTCGGTGCCGGCCTCAGCCAGCAGGCTGTCGATGATGGAAAGAATTTCCTTCGTCTGCTCCGTGACGCTCTTGCCTGCGCTCTCCTGAGCGACCTGACCTGCGAGATAGACCGTGTTGCCGTGAACGACGGCGCCGCTCATGCGCGGGCCGGGCTTGATGCGCTGAATCGTCATGAATTATCCTTGAGCTTTTCAGAGGAAAACAAGACCTGCCTTTTCGGGGGCATGGGGCTTCAGGTCAAGAGCGCCAATAGAGGCAAGAGCATCAATAGAGTGTTGTGCGCTGCCTCTCCGGCAAGGCCATGTCGTAGGTCTCGCCGCCGAGCTGGTTCTTCGTCAGCGCGGCGAGCATCTGGCCTGCGCTCGGCAGCGAGTCCCGCGCCACATGCCTGTCGGGATTCCAGAGCTGCGAGCGCAGGATTGCCCGCGCGCATTGAAAATAGACCGCCTCGACGGTGATCATGATCACGGATTTCGGCCCCCTGCCGTCAACCGAAAAACCTTCCAGCAGATCGGGATCGACCGAGATCGCCGCGCGGCCGTTCACCCGCAGGGTCTCGCCGATGCCGGGGATCAGGAACAGCAATGCGACGCCCGGATCGCGCAC
>JALYFY010000066.1 GCA_030777385.1 Pseudomonadota bacterium
ATATGTGAGTGCGGCTTAGAACGGAGTTTGGCCAGAACAGGGCTATACCTTTCCTCTTCATGACCCTTATGACCAACCCTCTGATTTTAAAGCTCGAACAGCGAGACCAGCTCTCCGACGCAGAGAAGAGAGCGCTGGAAAGTGCTATCGCGCGGGTCCGGGTCGTCGAGGCTGACGAGGACATCGTGCGAGAGGGCGACCGCCCGACCGAAAGTTCCCTTCTGCTGGATGGTTTTGCCGTCCGCTACAAGATCGTATCGAACGGACGGCGCCAAATCTCGGCCATTCACGTTCCGGGCGACTTCCTCGATCTGCACAGCTTCCTGCTGAAGACGATGGATCACGGGGTGCTGGCGCTCACCACCTGCCGCATCGCCACCGTCCCACATGCGACGCTCGAGAGGATCACCGACGAGTTCCCGCACCTGACCCGGCTGTTGTGGCTCAACACGCTGATCGATGGCGCCATCCACCGGGAGTGGTTGACCGCGATGGGACGGCTCTCGGCTACCGCCCATATGGCTCACCTGATCTGCGAGCTCTTCTTGCGCCTGAAGATGGTTGGGCGAGCCGAAGGCGACACGATCCAGCTTCCCATCACCCAAGCTGAACTTGGCGATACCCTCGGGCTGTCGACGGTCCACGTAAATCGCGTGCTGCAGGAATTGCGCAAGGAAGGCTTGATCCGGTTCCAGGGTGATGCGTTGACCATTCTCGACTGGGAGCGGCTCAAGAAGGTGGGCGAGTTCACCTCGACCTATCTCAGCCCTCAGAACGAGGATCGATAGATTGGGCCTGCGGACAAGTCATGCGTGAGATTACCTTCCAGTCCCTTCAGGTCCTCGTCGACGGCGGCTCCCATGAGGGGCAACTCGTCCTCACCGATGGGCAATTGGTCGCCGTTCTGACCAGGGTTCCCGCTGAGGAGACCGCTGGGGGCGAACATCCCGCCGGAGGATGGTATCTGGAAGCGGGCTTTGGTCCCTGCGGCGACATCATGAGCATTACGCCTCCGGTCTTTGCAGACCTGGAGGAGGCCGTGGAATGGGTGCGTGTCAGGATGGACGCAGGATTCGCCCCCTCCTGAGCGGCGCTACGCCAGCTGCCCGACGATCTCCCGGGCTGCCCTTTCGCCTTCCTCCCACGCTCCGCCCGCCGTGCCCCACTGGGCACGGGAGAGCGCCTCGCCTGCAAACCAGATCCGCTCCGCGACCGGGGCTTTCAGGGTGTCGCGGATCGCGTAAAGACCCGGCGGCACCACAGCCCATGACGCCCGCGACCAGGGATCGTGGCGCCAGCGGGTTGCGTGAACGGCGCTGATGTTCTGGATCGCCCGATAGCCGAATTGCTCCGCCAGCACCGCGCGGGCATAGCGGTAGGGCGCATGTGCATCGCGCCCGTCGAGCGCCGCGGCTGCTGGCTGATCGAGCTCGAAAAAGTGGAACGGCGTGCTGTCGATGCAGGTCAAAAGGCCTGGAGGTTCGCGATGTGTCCCGGTCAGGCTCGCCAGCCGATCCGCTCCGCGAAAAGGCGAGGACGGCCAATGCAGCACCACATGCTCGTAGACCCCTTGCGTAAAGCCGTGGATCGCCTCCTGAACATGGTTGGGCAGAGCGGGCGCGAAGCGGATCCCGTCCTGCTGCAGCACCGCCATGGGGGTGGTGACGATGGCAGCCTTTGCCTCCAGGGTTCCGGCGGAGCTCTCGACCCGCACCCCTGACCCCGACCAGTCGATGGCATGGACGGCGGTGCCGAGCCGAATTGGCAGATCCTGGCCGAGGCGGCCCACATAGGCGCCGAGTCCGCCTGCAATGAACAGGTTGTCGGCGTATTCCATGCTCGGAAAATCGTGCAGGCTCACCTCGTCGAGGGGGCGGCCCGAGACGAGGCCGTGAATGGCCGCAACCCGCTGTCCTTGCGGGCCCATCGGCGGCAGGACCCTCCCGGCCGGCTGATCCTCGCGAGCTTTCGCGGCCTGCGTCATGGCCCGGTCGGCCATGGCAAAGGCCCGGTCGAGAGCCCCGCTTTGCGCCCGGCTCCCTGGCCTCCCCTTGACGAAGAAGTGCCCCTCGGCGGGAGCCCGGCGCAGGGGTTCGCCTCTCTTGCGCCCAAGCGTCACCAACGGATTGATCGGCCCGGCATGCAGCCAGTGCGCACCGAGATCGAGCGGGTGGCCCTTGAAGCGGGCCGTCAGCGTGCGCCCGCCGATGCGCCTCCGCGCCTCGATCACCGTCACCGTCAGCCCTGAGGCCACCAGGCGCCGCGCCGCCGCGATCCCGGCGCTTCCCGCACCGACCACCACCACATCGGGCCTTGCAACAGCGCCTGGCGGCGATACGCTTTCAGACTGCACAGCTTCCTCCACCCTCTCGCCTTGCGGCGTGTCCGTTCATAAGTAAAGTCCGCGCCTTGCGCCGGATTGAGGCGCCGCAATCAAGTTCATGGGCTCAGGTGCTGGGCTCAGACGGAGACAAACGACAGATGCTGATCCAATCGGTTTTCACCGCCGCCCGCGAGGTCTTCTCGCCCGCGCTGCGGCGCATTCTCTGGAAATCGATCGGGTTGACGGTGGCGCTGCTCATCCTGGTCTGGCTCGGCCTCACCAAGCTGCTCGACATCTTCCTCACCAACCACGACCTGAGCGCCAGCTACCCCATCGTCGACAGCCTTGCGTTCTTTCTCGCAGGCTTCGGGCTTTTCGTCGCCCTGATCTACCTGCTGCCCGCGATCTCGGCCATCGTGGCAGGCTACTTCCTCGACGACGTGGCCGAGGTGGTTGAGCACAAGGACTATCCGGCCGATCCCCCAGGCCAGGCTCTGCCCTTCGGAAAAGCCATCTTCTATGGGCTGCGCTTTGCCGGCCTGTCGCTTCTGGTGAACCTTGTTGCCCTGCTCCTGTTCTTCATTCCCGGCATCAATATCGGCGCCTTCTTCGTCGCCAATGCCTATCTGCTGGGCCGTGAGTATTTCGAGCTGGCGGCGGGGCGCTTCTGGCCGGCCGAGGACGTGGCGCGCCTGCGCACCGAGCATCGCGGCACGGTGCTGGCGGGAGGCGCGGTGGTGGCCGGCCTTGTCCTGATCCCAGTGCTGAACCTCATCACCCCGGTCTTCGGCGCGGTGATGATGGTTCATCTGCACAAGAAGCTAGTGGCTCGACGCTTGGCCGACGGCCGGGCCGGGAGCCCTCTCCGGGTGGAAGCCGGATCCGGCTCCTCCTGACTCGGGAGCGAGCAGGTCCGGCGTGCTGGAAGGGGCTGCGTTGCGCTTGAGATCGAACTGGCCGGTCTTGCGGAAGCGCAGCAGGTAGCTCGGCACCATGGCCTCGATGGTGGTAGGCGTGATGCCGAGACCCTGGAGCGTCCGGCCCTCCCGGATGGCTGTTTCGGAGACCACGTTGTCGGTCTCAAGCAGG
Source organism: Pseudomonadota bacterium (assembly GCA_030777385.1). Classification (GTDB taxonomy): domain Bacteria; phylum Pseudomonadota; class Alphaproteobacteria; order Rhizobiales; family Beijerinckiaceae; genus Microvirga. The sequence goes on from JALYFY010000066.1 coordinate 3,413, forward strand.
ATCGCCTGGTCGCGGGTGGTGACGATCTCGCTGGGCAGGAGCCCGAGGGTGAGCTTGTCAAGGACGCCCATGACGCTGCCCTGGGCCCGTGCCACCGTATTCGGAACGGGCACGATGGCGCGGGGCCGTTCGGTGACCTCGAACACGAACTCCATCATCTGGCGAAGGGTGCGGATCTCGGGACCGCCGAGCTCATACACCCGGCCGCCCGGCACGGCGCCGTCGACCGCCCGCACGATGGCTTCGGCCACGTCGCCCGCATAGACCGGCTGGAAGCGGGTGTCGGCGCCGGGCAGCGGCAGCACGGGCAGCATGCGGGCCAAGGTTGCAAAGCGGTTGAAGGAGTTGTCGCCTGGGCCGAATAACAGGGAGGGGCGCAGGATCACCGCATCGGGCCGCACCTGGAGCAGGGCAGCTTCACCCTCCGCCTTCGAGCGGGCATAGGCCGATTCGGAGTTCGCATCGGCCCCGATGGCCGACACATGGGTGATGGTGACCGCCTTCCTGGCCGCCTCCGCGATCAGGGCAGGCGCCTTGGCCTGAAGCGTATCGAAGCGCTGGCGGCTGTTTTCCTGCAGGATGCCGACGAGGTTGATCACGTGGTCCGCCCGGGCCACCGCATTGGCCACCGAATCCGGATGCCGCAGGTTGGCATGGATCGGATGAACCTGCCCGACCTTCCCCAAGGGAAGGAAATTCGCCATATTCGGCTGCCGGGTGGGCACGAGGACGCGGTAGCCGCGCTTGGCCAGGAGGCTCACCACATAGCGTCCAAGAAAGCCCGATCCGCCGAACACGGTAACGATTTGCTGCTCAGGTGTGCGAAGGGCACCGATCATGAAATACTCTCCTGCCCATGGTCTCCTGCCCTTGTAAGGACTTGGATGGAGCTTGGGTGTAAAATCCGAAAAAGTCTCTAGTCAAACGCTGCTGCCCTGTGAAGAGGTGCAAGGGCAAGAAAGCGCATCGGTCGCATTTTCAGTGATTGACGCGCCGCCTGAAGCACCGTAAACGAACTTCGCCGAACAGGCATGCCCAGGTGGCGGAATTGGTAGACGCACTGCTTTCAGGTAGCAGCGGGTAACACCGTGGAGGTTCGAGTCCTCTCCTGGGCACCAACAACACCCTAGGGTGTTGATCCGCAAAAAATTCACCAAAATCGACGATTTCGAACAGCCCGGGTGGTCCAGATGGGCCCCTTGCACTGTCGCGTCCCTGATGAACTTCGGTCCATCACTAGCAAGCGGGAAACGAAGCGGGATTTCGTAGAGAGCAGCGGCTTTCTGCTTATGGCCTAAAGCTGACATCGGCTGCTCCATGCGGAATACTCTGCGCTCAGCCCCATCACCGAGCGATGTGAACGAGAATTGATTGATCTCGGCCCCTCAGGTTGATCTCCTGGGTGTCTTGGAACCGGGTCACCCACTCGGATTGTCCCGCGGCTTGGATGCAATCCTCTGAGGCGATGATCGAGCCGCCCACCGCCCGGGTGATCTCCTCGAGCCTGCTCGCCACGTTCACGACGTCGCCCACGACGGTAAACTCGATGCGCTCCCTGCCGCCGAGGTTGCCCACCGTCACCGGACCGCAATGGACTCCGACCGAGACACGCAGCGGATCCGCGCCCCGGCCCGACCTTTTCCGGCTCCAGCGGTCGATCTCCTGCTGGAGCTCAAAGGCACAGGCGAGCGCACGGGCCGGTGCGTCCGGCCGCGGGTCGATGGAGCCGAAGGTCGCCATGAAGCCATCGCCCATATACTTGTCGAGCGTGCCGCCATGCTTGAACACGATGGCGCTGCTCCGCTCCTGGAAGCTGCGCAGCAAGGCGAACGTTCGCTCGGGCGAGAGGGTCTCGGTGAGCTTGGTGAAGCCGACGATGTCGGCAAACAGGACGGCCACCGTTCGGGTCGCTGGGTCTCCAAACCCAGTACGGGCCCCAGCAATTAGCGCCTCGGCCACATCCGGTGACACATACCGCGCGAGGTCTGCCCGCACGACTTCCGCCTCGACCCGGTTCAGCAATGTCCGACGGCTGCGCCAGACGGTCAGGGTTATAAGCAGGGTGAACAGGGAGGTTGCGACAAGCTGGGTATACCAGGCCGTCAAGCCGACGAAGGCGGGCTTGAAGGAGAGATCCAAGACTGCGGCTGACGTCAGCGCGCCCTCCGCAGCCGCATCGTTGAACCGCAGCGTCTCCGGCTGGGAGTAGATCGTGAAGACCCCGACCGACCAGATGACGAGGATCGACACCCCCGTCCAGAGCACCCTCCTCGGGGAGTAGGTGAGCGCAGCCTCTCCCAGGAGAAGGAGAACGTAGAGGAATTCCTGCCCGCGCAGGCGGGTCTGGATGGGCCATTCGTTGCCGAGACTGGCTGGGGGAGGAACCAGGATTGCAGCCGACACCAACACGACATCGAGGACGATAAAGCCAAGTTTGATCGCCTCGCCATGAGGATGGTGCCGCAATTGGTACGGGAGGTAGCCCAGGAGGAAGAACCCGCAGGCGTAGGCTCCGTAATAGAGATCGCGTGGCCATGGTACGAGCCAGACCAGCCAGACGGAAACGACGATGATCGCCGTCAGCCGGGCGTAGAACGCGAACCGGAGGCCCTCAAGCTCGGCCTGCCGAATGCTCGCTTGTAGACGGTCCTGTGAGCCCCCAGGGGACCAGAGCGACCGCAATGCCTGCAAGGTACTGGGCACAAAGCCGACAATCCGGGTTGCCAAGTCAGACATATGCTCGCTCCGATGATCCCAGAAGCTCTGGGCCCGAACCTGATAGCATTCCGACATGGCCCTTGCACGGTGCAAGCAGAAACGACAACAGCACGGCTTCAAGGTCTGATCCTGGATCCGTAAGCCCCTGGAGC
>JALYFY010000067.1 GCA_030777385.1 Pseudomonadota bacterium
GCATGTCCGGCGGGCTGGCATTGGCCGAGACCGGCAGAGCCATGAGCTCGGGATTGGTGAAGTTCACCTTGCTGTTGAAGCCGCGATCGAACAGCTCGGCCGCCTTGATCGTGCGCTCGTTGGCGGAGGGTGCGCCGAGCACGACGGTGATCAGGTGGCGGCCGTTACGGGCGGCGCTGGCCACCACGTTGAAGCCGGACGAGCAGATGAAGCCGGTCTTCATGCCGTCGGCGCCGGGATAGCGGCCGATGAGGCCGTTGGTGTTGCGCATGATGCGGCGTCCGAACTGGACCGCGCCGATATCGAACAAGTCCTTGTGGTCCGGGAAATCCGTCAGCAGCGCGCGGGCCAGAATTGCCATGTCGCGAGCCGTGGTCTGGTTACGCTCGTCGGGCAAGCCGTGGGGATTGGCGAAGCGGCTGCTGACCATCCCGAGGCGCTGGGCATGGGCGTTCATCAGTTCCGAGAAGCCGTCGATCGAGCCGCCGATATTCTCGGCGATGGTGGCGGCTACGTCGTTGGCCGACTTCACCATCATGATCTTGAGAGCGTTGTCGAGGCGGATCTCCGTGCCTGGCTTGAAGCCCATCTTGGACGGGGGGAGGGAGGCGGCGCCGTCCGAGACGATGAGAAGGGTGTCCATGCTCATCTGGCCGGAGCGCACCTTGTCGAGCGCCACATAGGCCGTCATCAGCTTGGTGATCGAGGCCGGAAACCAGGGATCGGTTGCCCGCTCCGCATGCAGGACGCGGCCGGATTCCAATTCAACGACAAGAGCAGGGCCGCCGGCTGCCAGAGCCGAACCGCTCGTCAGGGCGGCAAGGGCAAAGGCTGTCACGCGGAGGGCTCGGCTAACGTTCATACGGAACGACTCCTTGGCTTCGTTCGACGGTCGGAGAGGATTTCGAAAGCCCCGCCTGTCAGCTGGGCCATATTGTTATCCCGAAACCTTGGCTTTGGCTAGGTTCGGCAGCTTTTCGCTTGTATAGGCCACCCTTCTTAACGAAATCCGTGGCAAGAGAGTGGCAAGAGCCGCGCGGATTAAAGATCGATCATGGTTGCATCCTTCCTCTGGATTCCAGTGACTCTGGCTGCCGCCGCAGCTCAGACGGCCCGCAACGCCACCCAGCGCCGGCTCACGCAGACCATCGGAACCGTCGGCGCAACCCAGGTCCGCTTCCTCTATGGCCTTCCCTTCGCCCTCCTGGCCTTGGCCGGGATGAGCCTCGCTACCCAGGAAATGGTGCCTGGGCCCAATACAACGTTCCTAACCTATGTTTTGATCGGCGCCGTCACCCAAATCCTTGCCACGGCCCTTATGCTCTCGGCCATGCGGGAGCGGGCCTTTTCGGTGGTCACGGCCTATACCAAGACCGAGCCGGTGCAGGTGGCCCTGTTCGGGCTGATGCTTCTGGGGGATCCCCTGACCCCGGCGATGGGGCTGGCCATTGCGATTGCCACCTCAGGCGTGCTGCTCATGTCGGTGAAGCCCGGCACGAGTCTGACGGCCTCAGGAATGAAGCCGATCGCCTTCGGCCTTCTCTCCGGAGCCTTCTTCGCCTTGGCGGCAATCGGTTTTCGCGGCGCGATCCTGTCCCTGGAGGAGGGCTCGCCCCTGATCAGAGCCTCCACCACCCTGGTCTGGGGGCTCGGCCTGCAGACCATGATCCTGCTCGTCTGGCTCGGACTTTTCGACCGCAAAGCCCTTCTCGCGAGCTTTGCGGCCTGGCGCCCATCCCTGGGAGCAGGCTTTCTGGGGGCGCTCGCCTCCCAGTTCTGGTTCATCGGCTTCGCACTGACAACGGCCGCCAATGTGCGCACCCTCGCCCTTGTGGAAGTGCTGATGGCGCAAGCGGTTTCGCACCGGTTCCTGGCTCAGCCGACGACCCGGCGGGAGCTGGCCGGCATGCTTCTCATCATCGCTGGCGTAGCCCTGCTCCTGCTGGCGCAACGTTAGCTTGTCGCTGCGGCAGCAGCATGATAACGAACAACGTTACATAATCGCTCGATATGTCCCGGAACCGTTATCATGACTGCTGCTCTTGATCCCGTGCAACCCGCCTACCGCGTCCTCCAGGTTGGCGATCCGGTTCCCTGGTTCAAGCAAGCCTCGACCAGCAACCCGCAATTCAGCTTCGATACGGTGGCGGGCCGCTATGTCGTCCTGTGCTTCTATGGGATAGGCTCCGACGAGGTCGGGCGCGCGACCCTGGCCTTGTTCCAGGAGCAGCACCGCTCCCTGTTCGACGACGATAAGATCGCCCTGTTCGGCGTCAGCGTCGACCCAACGGACAGGTCCGAGATGCGGGCCAGGGAGATCATTCCGGGCATCCGCCATTTCTGGGACTTCGACGGCTCGGTCGGACGCCTCTACGGTTCCCTGCCGCGCAATGTATCGCCGGGTCAGGGGCAGGTCCCGATCCGCCGCTTCTGGATGGTGCTCAATCCCACCTTGCGGGTGCGGGCGATCTTCCCGTTCAAGGATGATGGCAGCGATCGTGAGGAGGTCATGGCTTACTTGGCTGCCCTGCCGCCGGTGGGCCAGTTTGCCGGCTTTGAGATCCCGGCGCCCGTGCTCGTTATTCCGGACGTGTTCGAGCCCGATTTCCGCCAGCACCTGATCGGCCTCTATGAGCAGCATGGCGGCGAGGAATCCGGCTTCATGCGTGAGGTCAACGGCAAGACCGTTGCGGCCCATGACCCGAACCACAAGCGCCGCAAGGACTATACGATCACGGATCCCAACCTGATCCGGCAGGTGCAGCACCGCATCATCCGTCGCATCAACCCTGAGATCGAGCGGGTGCATTTCTTCAAGCCGAGCCGCATGGAGCGCTACATCGTCTCCTGCTATGCGGCAGAAGACGGCGGCCATTTCCGCGCTCACCGGGACAACACCACCAGTGGCACAGCCCATCGCCGCTTTGCCGTCTCGATCAACCTCAACAGCGAGTTCGAGGGCGGGGAGGTAAGCTTCCCCGAATATGGACCGCGCGGTTACAAGGCTCCGGCTGGCGGCGCTGTCGTGTTCTCATGCCCGCTCCTCCATGCGGTCTCGCGGGTGACGGCAGGAAAGCGCTATGCCTTCCTGCCCTTCGTCTATGACGAGGAGGCCGCCAAGATCCGCGAGGCGAACAACCCCAATCTTGGAGAAGGCGTGGGCGCCTACAAGGCTTAGAAAGCAAGCGATCAACGCTCGCCGGCCTTGATCCATTTGTCGACCTTGGGCGGCTCATAGGCGCGGACGGCTTCGATCAGCGCGGCAGGCTCGTTCTCGACGATCAGCATGGCGCGGTGAATGGGTTTGACGAAGCCGCGCTCGACCACATCGTCGAGAAAGTCTGTCAGCTTGTCGTAGAAGCCGCCGGCATTGAGCAGGGCGCAGGGTTTGCGATGGTAGCCGAGCTGCGCCCAGGTCCAGACCTCGAACAGTTCCTCGAAGGTGCCCAAGCCCCCCGGCAGGGCAATGAAGCCGTCGGAGAGTTCGGCCATGAGGGCCTTGCGCTCATGCATGGAGCCCACCACCCTGAGATCGCTCAAACTCCTATGGGCGATCTCCTTGTCGACAAGCGCCTGCGGCATCACGCCGATCACATGCCCGCCCTTGGCGAGAGCGGCATCGGCCACCGCTCCCATGAGGCCGACCGAGGCGCCGCCATAGACCAGATCGATGCCCTGGCCCGCCATGGTTTCGCCGAGGGCTCGTGCCATCTGGAGATACATGGGGTCCTGGCCGGCACTGGAGCCGCAGAAGACACAGAGGCGCATGAGAGGATCCTTCGTGATTCGCGTCGTTCATCGATGAACGACAGGACGGGGCCAAGCTCAAGGCTCTGTTGCGGAGGCGTTCGATGCCTCATCGCCCGACTTGCTGAACGCCCCAAAGAGCGCCACCTTAGGCTCAACACCATAATCCTTGAGGAGACACCCATGACAGCCTGTATCGTCGGCTGGGCTCATACCCCCTTCGGCAAGCTCGACACCGAGACGGTCGAGAGCCTGATCGTCCGCGTCACGGCCGAGGCCCTGGAGCATGCCGGCATCGGGCCTGAGGATGTGGACGAGGTGGTGCTCGGCCATTTCAACGCCGGCTTTTCCGCCCAGGAATTCACGGCCTCCCTGGTCTTCCAGGCCAGCGACAGGTTCCGCTTCAAGCCGGCAACCCGGGTCGAGAATGCCTGCGCCACAGGCTCGGCCGCCGTGCATCAGGCGATCAAGACCATCGAGGCCAAGCGCGCCAAGACGGTGCTGGTGGTGGGGGTCGAGCAGATGACCCGCACGCCCGGCCCCGAAATCGGCAAGAATCTGCTCAAGGCCTCCTACCTGCCGGAGGATGGCGAGACCCCAGGCGGCTTTGCCGGGGTCTTCGGCAAAATTGCCGGAACCTACTTCCAGCGCTATGGCGACCAATCCGATGCGCTGGCGATGATCGCAGCCAAGAACCACAAGAACGGCGTCGACAATCCCTATGCGCAGATGCGCAAGGATCTGGGCTTCGAGTTCTGCCGGGCCGAGAGCGACAAGAACCCGTTCGTGGCCGGTCCCCTGAAGCGCACCGATTGCTCCCTGGTCTCCGACGGTGCCGCCGCCTTGGTGCTGACCGATACCGAGACGGCGCTGCGCATGCCCCGCGCGGTGGCCTTCCGAGCCTCGGCCCATGCGCAGGATTTCCTGCCCATGTCGAAGCGCAACATCATCGAGTTCGAAGGCTGTGGGGAGGCCTGGCAGCGGGCCCTGGCTCAGGCCGGCATTCAGCTCTCCGATCTATCCTTCGTCGAAACCCATGACTGCTTCACCATCGCCGAGCTCATCGAGTACGAAGCGATGGGCCTCACCCCGCGCGGGCAGGGGGCGATTGCCGTCAAGGAAGGCTGGACGAACCGCGACGGCAAGCTGCCGGTGAACCCCTCGGGCGGCCTCAAGGCCAAGGGCCATCCCATTGGGGCCACGGGCGTCTCCA
>JALYFY010000068.1 GCA_030777385.1 Pseudomonadota bacterium
GTGTTGAAGAACCCTCTCGTTCCGCTCTGAGGACGGCCTCATCACCCAGGTGGAAGGCGATTTCGATCTCAAGTGTGCTGTCGCCCTGGAGTTCGGCCGATCCCGACCCGCTCACCTCGTCGCCCTCATCAAAGCCCTCGAAGGTGAAGAACACCATGGTCCGGCTGTACTCGAGGTCCAAGCTGGCGTTCACAACACCGAAGGCCAGCTCACCCCGACCACCCCGGTCGATGTTGATGAAGGCAGGCTCCACCAGGTCGAGGTAGTCTCGATCCCACGTGTCTGATCCCACTATCCGCCACCGGCCGATCACCTGGCAGTCTGCAAGGCCGCTCATTGGGCGGCCCCGAGAAGCCGGGGCAGGCAGATGAGGTTGTAGGCGGCGGCTGCGAAGGTGAAGGCCAGTCCCACCCGCTCCACGCCTCTGAACCGGCTCTTCTCCTGTCCCGCCACTGTCTTGATCCAGCCGAACGCCTCCTCGATGCGCTTGCGGATCCGCAGGCTCACGCGGTAGCCCGCGTGGCGGGTGGTGCGCCCGTCAATGGCCGAGCGCCGCCCGCTGGTGTTCTGCGCCACGTGAGGTGTCACCCTCATGGAGCGCAGCTCGTTGACGAAGCCTTCCGCGTCATAGCCCTTGTCGGTCCCCAGCGTGATCGGGCGGGGACGATCCGCGTGTGGTTCAATCATGGCCAGAGCCGCTACACGCTCGGCATGGCCATCCGCTCGGGTCAGGCAGGCCCCGACCAGGAGACCGGATCGGTTCTCCATCAGGGCATGGCCCATGAAGCAGAGCTTCGCTTCTTTACCTGCGCCCTTACGATAGAGCTTCGCATCAGGATCGGTCGTCGAGGCATGGGTAGCGTTGGAGCGGACCTCGCCCCGGAAGTTCACCTCCGCATTGCGCCCGCCATCCGATGGCGGTTTGTCAGCGTCGTCTTTGGGCCTGAAGCTCTTCAGCGAGGCCCAAGCCTCAATCAGGGTGCCGTCCACCGAGAAGTGCTCGGTGGACAACAGGCGCTTCACCCTGGGCTGAGCCAGGATGGCGGACAGGAACTTGGCGGCAATGTCGCCCTCGAGCAGACGGTCGCGGTTCTTGGAGAAGGTGGAGTGGTCCCAGACGGGATCGTCGATCCCGAGCCCCACAAACCAGCGGAAGAGGAGATCGGTGTCGAGCCGCTCCATGAGCTGGCGCTCCGAGCGAATGGAATAGAACGCCTGCAGGAGCATGGCCCGCAGCAACTTCTCGGGCGGGATGGAGGGCCGCCCTACTTGAGCATAGAGGGGTGCAAACGCCTCCTCCAGATCAGCAAGCGCCTCATTCACGATAGCTCGGATAGCCCGCAGTGGCTGATCGGGTCGGATCCGCGCCTCAAGATCCACATACGAGAAGAGGGTTCCTGTCCGCTCGTCCAAGCCCCGCATGGTCCGCCCCAGCCCTGAACCAGCGGAAGTGAATCATGCCCCACGCCAAACCGCGAACGCCTTTTTCAACACCCTGCTAGTGCACTGACTCATTCGGAAGGTTCAGGGTTTCGGCGGACCTTTGCGAGGATGACCTTAGCGGGTTTGGTCCAGACGAAGGGACGCGGGCTGTTGTTGTGCTCGGCGATGTAGCGGTGGATCGCCGCCTGCAGGTCCACAATCGAGGCGAAGGCGCCTCGCCTGAGCCGTTGCCGCGTGAGGGCCGAGAAGAAGCCCTCCACGGCATTGATCCAGGACGCGGAGGTCGGGGTGAAGTGGAACACCCAACGCGGATGGCGCGCGAGCCAGGCCCGTACCTTCGGATGCTTGTGCGGCGCATAGTTGTCCAGGATCACGTGGACGAGCTTGCCTGCGGGCACGCTCGCCTCAACCGTGTTGAGGAAGCGGATAAACTCCTGGTGCCGGTGGCGCTGCATGCACCGGCCCAGCACTGTCCCATCCAGCACGTTCAGCGCGGCAAACAAGGTGGTGGTGCCGTGGCGTTCGTAGTCGTGGGTCATAGTCGCGGGGCGGCCTGGTCCCACAGGCGTGCCGGGCCGCGTCCGGCTGAGCGCCTGGATCTGGGATTTCTCGTCAATGGAGAGGACCACCGCGTGAGTAGGTGGGCTCATGTAGAGCCCGACGATGTCCTCCACCTTCTCGGCAAAGGCCGGATCATTCGAGCGCTTGAAGGTGCGCACCCGGTGCGGCTGAAGGCGATGAGCCTCCCAGATCCGCTGGACCGCGCGCAGGGAGATGCCTGCGATCCGAGCCACGGCGCGCCCGGTCCAGTGGGTGACTTCACCCGGAGGCTCCGAGCAGGTGAGCGCCAGAACCTGAGCGACCGTCTCGGGCGGCACTGGGGCTTTGCCGGGCGGGCGCGTCTTGTCGCGCAGCAGGCCCTCGACACCTTCCTCAGCAAACCGTTGTTGCCAGCGCCACACCGCCGGTCGGCTCACGCCCGCTCGCCGGGCGACCTCCTGCACGGGTAGGCGCTGATCGGAGTGGAGGATGATGCGCGCCCGCTGCACATGCTTCTGAGGGCGGTTGCGGTCGGCTATGATCGAGGCGAGCCGCTCACAATCGTCAGGAGCAAGGATCACGCACGAGGTCTGGGCCATGATCCCAGACTCGCACGCACGCACCCGATCGTGAATCCTCAGAATGCGTCAATGCACTAGCTTCTCCCCGATCCGATAGCCGATCATGCTGCGCAGGGTTAGAACATAGCGTCGGACCCCGCCACGGGCGTAGTCGGTGAGAGCCACCCAGGCGAGCGACCAGCGCTCGAACGGCGCGATCGCGAAGAAGCCCGCGATCTGCCGGATGATGCCGCGTGCTTCCGGATCCGGTGTGGGCCCTTGCAGCACGAGGCGTTCGACACAACCCGGGTGAGCGAGCGCCAGTTCGACCAGCACCTCACATCCAAGCGAGTTGCCGACAAAGGCCGCGCGCTCCACCCCGACGGCCCGCATCCAGGCAGCCAGTGCGTCGGCCAGTTCGCCAACCGTGAGCACATGGTCGGGTTTGCCGCTCAGTCCGAAGCCAGGCAGGTCGGGCGCATAGACTCGGACATGAGGGGCGAGATGCTTCGCGAGCGGGACCATGTAGCGGCTCGACATCCCGAGGCCGTGGACCAGGATCACGGGCAGGCGGTTGCCAGCCACCGGATCCAGCGAGACCCGCGCGTGCATCGTCACTCCCGCGACACGGGTGCGCCACACGCCGAGG
>JALYFY010000069.1 GCA_030777385.1 Pseudomonadota bacterium
CTACCTGCCCAAGCGCCTCGTTCATCGTCTCATCGCTCAAGGGCAGGACGATCTCGCCCAGGCTTATGAGCGTGATGTCACCGTCATGTTCACGGATCTGAGCGGCTTCACGCGAATGGCTTCTCGCCTGTCGCCTGCGGAGACAGCGAGCTTCTTGAACAAGCACTTTGCCCTGGTAGGCGCCTGTGTCGAGGCTGAGGGGGGAACGATCGACAAGTACATCGGCGACAGCCTGATGGCCTTCTGGGGCGCACCGGAGGAGCAGCCCGATCACGTGGAGCGGGCCTGCCGGGCCGCATGGGCGATAGCCTCCGAGATGCACGCCGACAACAGCGTCCGATTGGCAAGCGGCCTCGCTCCTGTCCGGGTGCGGATCGGGATCAGCACGGGGCCTGTTCTTGTGGGCAATATCGGCGCCCCCAGCCGGATGAACTACACGCTCGTCGGGGATGTAGTGAACATCGCGCAGCGCCTGGAGCAGGCCGGCAAGGACGTCCAGGACGACAGCGACGTGATCACGTTGATCACCGAAGGTGTCTACGCCTGCATGCCCGAACCCGAACGGGCCGTGTTCTGGGCTCGGCGGGAGGTGCGCAACCGAGAGGGAACGATGCCGATCTACCGGCTCACGTGAGTGCCGGGTGAACTGATCGAAAGCCCTGCACCACCTCAGGATCGCGGCATCGGCCAGAACCGTCAGGCGATGCTTTGTCGCCCCGGGTCAGGCCGAAGCTGGCCGCAGCACGGCTGCCCCTTGCGCTGCCAGGCTTCGTTCCCCATGTCAGCTTTATCCCAGCGGACATTGATGTGGACTTCGACAGCGGCGGGCGTCATCGCTTGCTTTCGATGGGACCGTGCCAGGACGGATGTACTCCGGCCCGGTCTGCTCCTGCGCTCGGCTGACGATGCAGGCGCCCGTCTGGTACCCGTTCAGCCCAGGCCCGTAGTGCGCGAGGCAGAGATGCGAAGGCATCCTGTCCGTTCGCCCCGGAGCCTGGGCTTTTCATTGACGAGTGTTGCCCATGGGCAGACAGACCTCCGTGCAAACGCTTGAACGACTGCAACTGGCAGATTTCGTTGAAAAACTCCCGGGCGCTGCTGGGTCGGTCTATTACTAGAGTCTGTGTACCCGATCAGGCCCAGCATCCTGTACGAAGAGCACCCGAAAAACGGCACTTGCGGAGTTTTTCAACACAATCGGCACGTTCCGGAAGTACGCCAAACTTCCGCAAAGGCGTGACGAGCGGACCTTCATTAGGTCCACCTAACGTTACACATTGACCCAGAGGAGACCTCCGACGGTGATTGGAAGTCCCAAAAGTCTGCGGGCACTGAGCAGATGAGGGCGACTTGGCGCAGATCGGTGCGATCAGACAAGGTCTTGCTCAGGCAAGGTAAAGACTCGTTGCGGCTTCTCGACGTCTCGCAACCGGTGGCGTCCGAGATCGACCAGGGGGTGATCCACCTCCCGCGCAAGGGCGTGCGAGACGAGCACTGGCCGGTTCAGGCGCTTGGCCAGATCCAGGAGCCTGCTGGCTCGGTTCACGGCCGGGCCGATCACCGTGAAATCGAGCCTGCGTGAGGCCCCGACATTGCCATAGGCAACTTCGCCCACATGCAGCGCCAGGCCGTGCTCCAGAGGAGGGCTGCCGGAGGAGCGGCGCAGGACGTTCTCGGCCTCAGACCTCCGGCAGAACTCCTGTGCGGCCGCCAGCGCCCTGCGGCAGGCTGCCATGCGGTCGTGCTCGCCCGAGTTCGGAAAGATTGCCAGTACAGCATCGCCGATGAACTTGAGCACCTCGCCGCCATGCGCCTCTACCACCTCGCCGATGATGCCGAACCAAGCGTTCAGATGGGTCAGCACGACCGGGATGGGCGACTGCTCGGACAGAAAGGTGAAGCCCCGCAGGTCGGCAAACCAGATCGCCGCCTCGATCATCTCGACGGCGCCGCGATCCACCCGGCCCTCGATGATGCGCTGCCCCGTACGAGGACCGACATAGGTGTCGAGCAGGTCGATGGCGATGCGGCGCAGGACATGCCGCTCCAGATACGGGCTCAGAAGCTTCGCGCCGAATTCAAGCCGATCGAGCGATATGGCGTCGAAGCCCTGCGGGTGCTGGGTAGCGAAGGAGATCACGGCGGTCCGGGTCTGGTCCAGGAAGGGCAGGGGATACATGACGTAATCGGTCGCGCCAATCAGGCGCAGTTCCTCGAGGAGCGGCAGGTCGGGCAAGGGGGCCTCAAGCCGACGGCGGAACGGCCGTGCTGTTTCATCGACGATACGGGTCGGACTGTTCAGGTAAGACGGCGATGTGGCCGCTGTTGCCCGATCAGACCCCCGCACCGACAGGCTCTCGTTCGTCCAGACATGCTGCCACCCGCTCACCTCCGGATGCAGCACCTCGAGGCCCAGCGAGGCGCGCCAGACCGGAATGCCGGAGCGCACGACTTCCTGGCAGAAGCCGGCGAACAGCCCTTGTACTGTGCCATGCGATGCCTCGCTGGCCAGCCAGCGCGCGAAAGCTTCTGTCTGATCCATGATTCCTTCCTTCCCACGCGATCGGCCTGCCCTGGAGCCTACTCGGTCAAAGCGCGTCAGGCACACCGGAGGAAACGCGAACCGCTTCGGTGCGACGCGCAGGCTTGTGGAGCCGACTTCTCCCGCTGCGATCTTAGCGGCCGCTTCATGGAGCCTGACACAGGGTGTTGGGGAGGTCGCTAGTTTGGGAAAAGGGGAATACCGCGCAGAGCCAGCCAGAACACCAAGCCTGTGCCGGCGGTGTAAGCCGAGGCTGCGACAACAACCCCGCTGATTGCCTGCCATGGCCTGAGCAGACGCCCGGCGATCAATCCAACCACAGGCAGCACGTGCATCGCGTGCATGCCGAGGAAATGGGCCGTCCGCAGATCCCCTCCCGTGCGGGACCAGCCAACGACCGGCACGCCGCCCGCATCGGAGCGCACGCCGCCGATCCAGTGGCCATCCCCGGCTGAGAGCACAGCGCCGGCACCGACCCCGAGCACGAAAGTTAGTACCAGCCCTAGCAGTACGGACAGCCAAAAGGCGGTGCTCCATCGGGCCGGCCG
>JALYFY010000070.1 GCA_030777385.1 Pseudomonadota bacterium
CGGACAGGCTGATCCATCCGAGTCCATTCTCGAAGTTGAGAATGTTGAAGATCAGCCCCAAGAGCAGCACGCCCACGAGGGTCGTGCCGACGGAGCCGACACCACCGGTGAGCAGGGTGCCTCCGACCACCACGGACGCGATGGCGAACAGCTCCCAGCCCACGCCCTCGATGGGCTGACCTGCGCCGAACTGCGCCGCGAGGATCACGCCTGCAAGGCCCGCCAGGGCGCCGCTCGCCATGTAAACGGAAGCCTTCACGCGGTTGGCCGGCAGGCCCATGAGGCGGGTTGCATCCTCATTGCCGCCGACGGCCAGAACCGTGCGGCCGAAGGACGTGAAGTTGAGAACCACCGATCCTGCGAGATAGGCGATGAGGGCGATCCAGGCCGGTGCGGGAAAGCCGAGAACGTCTCCCTGCCCGAGTTCGATGAAAGCGGTGTCGTAGGACACGGAGACGGATTGGTTGCCGGCGAGCAACAACGCGCAGCCGCTTGCCGCCAGCATGGTAGCCAGCGTCGCGATGAAGGGCAGGATATTGAGGCGGGTGATCACGAAGGCGTTGATGACGCCCACAGCCAGCCCGGCCAACAATCCGCCGAGCAGTCCCGGCAGCAATCCGTAGGGCGACAGCATCGCGGCCACGACGCTCCCCAAGGCCGCCGTCGAGCCGACGGACAGGTCGATGCCGCCGGTGATGATGACGAAGCACATGCCGAGCGCCACGAGGGCGAACATGCTGTTGTACCGCAGCACGGTCAGCACGTTGAAGCTTCCGAGAAAGTTCTCGTAGCGCAGCCAGCCGAACAGGATCAGCAGGAGGAGGGCGATGAGAACGCCGTAGCGGCCGATGCCGCGAAACAACTGCAGGGTGTTGAGGTTGTTCATGCGGGTCAACCCTGGCTCGGACGCTGGAGCCATACGGCCAGAACGATGATGGCGGCCTTGGCGACCAGCGCCGCCGCATCGGGAACGCCGTTCGCCAGCAGGGTGTAGCGGACAAGCTGGATAATGAGCGCGCCGAGCAGGGTTCCGATCACCGTCGCCCGTCCGCCGGTCAGAAGCGTGCCTCCAACGGCCACGGCCGCGATGGCGTCCAACTCCATGCCGAGGCCCACGAGGTTGGCGTCGGCGGCCGAGTTGCGCGCGATCACGATAAGACCGGCGAGCCCCGAGAGCAGACCGCTGATCAGATACACCTTGCGCTTGACGGACACCACAGGAATGCCCGCGAGCCGCGCTGCGCGCTCGTTGCCGCCGACCGCGAGAATCTGGCGGCCGAACACCGTCCGCCGGAGCATCCATGCCGCACCAAGCACGATCACGATCATGAGCACCGCCTGGAACGGGATGCCGAACACGCGGCCTAAGCCGATGAACTGGAACTCGGGCGTCTTGAACGGCTGAAGGTTGCCGTTGGTCATCACCTGCGCGATGCCGCGCCCTGCGATGAACAGCACGAGGGTTGCGATGATCGGTTGAATCCGCAGGCGCGTGATAAGCCAGCCGTTGAACCAGCCGAAGGCGCCTGCCACCAGCACCGGCACGACGAAGGCAAGGGCGATGCCGAGCGCATAGGGCAGGGGAAGGATCTTGCCCATGAAGATCAGGGGAGCAAGCGACCCGGCAATTGCCATCAGTGAGCCGACGGACAGGTCGATACCGCCGGTGGCGATGACGAGCGTCATGCCGACGGCGACGATCACGATGGCGCAGACCTGCGTCAGGTTGACGTTGAGGGTCTGCCATGTGGCAAAGTTTGGCGTGAAGGCCAGGTTGAACAGGATGAGAAGCGCCAGCGCAATCCAGGCGCCGTGACGTGCCAGGGAATGAGTGCTGAGAAGGGCAGGGCCCTTAGCCGGGTCCTTGGTGGCCGGATGAGTGGTCGCGCAGTCAGCCATGAGCCTGCTCCCGTGGCCCGCCATGTCCATGTGCCATGGCGGCCATGACGGCCTGCTCGCTTACGCCATCACCCTTCAACTCGGCCACCGTATGCCCATCGCGCAGTACGAAGATGCGACTTGCGGCTTCCACAATTTCCTCCAGCTC
>JALYFY010000071.1 GCA_030777385.1 Pseudomonadota bacterium
GCTCCACGGCGGAGATATGGACGAACACGTCATTGCGGCCGCCCTCGGGGGCAATGAAGCCGAAGCCCTTGGTAGCATTGAACCACTTCACGGTGCCATTGGCCATCGTGATGTCTCCTGTCAGATCTGCTGCCCACAGCACGCGGCAGCCCGGCTTGGTCAGTGTCGCAACGAGAAACTGAAGCCGGTGAGGGAGACAGCAGATCGCGGAGAATAACGTTCGCAAGGAGGGATATGGGGATGACAGACCGCTAAAGCAAGGAGCACCGCCGAGGGCTTCTCGGCTGTTCGGGGCCGCGATGTCGTTGATGCTGGAGACGCCCGCGAAGGGCTCTATGGACCAAGAACCCTCGTTATTTAGGCCCGATTCCGTAGGCGCCCGTCGCAGAGCCTTTTTCCGCCGTGCCCCGAATGCAAGGAAAACGGTCGGACACTGTTGGCGAAGTCAGGACGTGGTGGCGAGGGGGAAGGCACAAAGGGCATCTTGTCGCGCGTCCTCAACTCCGTCTCAGCCTTGCGGCCACGTCCCGGAAGAGCCGCTCGACGACTGCACGGGGCAGCTCCTCCGGGCGGAGCTCCTTCCCCTCGGTGTAGGGTGCGATGAGGTCACCCTCTGACAGATCCACGGCTGTCATGCTCCAGTCGGGGAACAATCGCTCGTCGGTCACCTCAAACAGGATCAGCCCCACATGGCTGTGGCGGGGATCGCGAGAAATCCTGTCATATCTGGCCTTGAGCACTCTTTGCTCGCCTTCCAGCAATTGCAGGTAGTAGTCCGGCGTCATGACAAGTGCCCCTGTGATGGCGTCGACCGCGTTCCGGGCCTCGGACTTCTCAAGGATCTCGACGATGTCGCTTGGCGAACGGGACCCTCGGCGCGACACGTAGACGAGGCGTGACAACGGCATTTGGCTCGGCTCTCCAACAGCAGGCGAGGCTAGGTAAAAGCAAGCCGCTGACCAAGGTTCCTGTTCCTGGTGCTTTGGCGTCCCCGCATCAGGTCATCGCACTCGCCAGCCGACCCACGGCACCCACTCGCTCCTCGCCGTACTCACCATGTCGCCCAGACTTCGCCAACAGTGTCCGGCCGTTTCCCGGACACGGCCTAAAGGCTTTTGGGGTGGTTCCGTCCCGGATGGGGGAACAGGTTGCCAGCTCATTCAAGATTCCCATGCAGTGTCGGGCTAGGGTGCCCTAGTATGGCGGACGATCCCTCCGCCATACTGTTTCTACTGGTCGCATGTGTCCGGTGCCCCTCGGACCACTGGCCAAGGTTAGACCAGACCGGCGCTACCTCGCGGAGCGGCGATGATCGCTGGAAGACGTGCGCTGCTCAGGCTCCGTTAGCGGCCAAGGCATTTATCGAGCCCACAAGCCGCTAAGCAGCTCAGGCGATCACCCTTCGACGGCTAGGCGGCACTCAGGATGCTCGATGAGGTCTCCCGGGTCATCGCAACCCGAGCCACCAGGAATACGTGGCCGGCCGCCATGGCCATCACCGTTATCAGAACGAGTGTCGGAGTCGTCGCTGGACGAGGCCCCGCCACCGCGGCGATCGTCGTCACGGTCGTTATCGACGTCGCCGCTGCGATCGTCGTCGCCGCCCCGACCACGGCCGCGCCGCTCGAACACGTCTGCGTCGTGCGAGGGGTCAAGGTCGAAACCCAAGCCAGCGATGTGGGATCCAGCAGCGAACTCACTGGCTGCCAGAGGCAACGCACCCAGCATGGCGCTCGCCAAAGCAAGGGAAAGAATGGTGGTCTTCATGATGGGCTCCTATAGAACTCTGCCCGGCAGCGCCGGATGCAATAGAGATGCCCGATCCCCGTCTCGGCCGGCACGAGCCATGGTCCGCCAGATGTTCAGCCCTTTGCCCTGTTCCGGACCGCCCGGACCTCAGACTTTGGTCGGTTGCGCTAAGCGCCCAAGGACGCATAGGCAGGCAAGAGGCATCCAGAACCCCGCCTCCGGCCCTCTGCCTGAGGCTTGGTATGAGCATCTCCACTCCTTCCGCGCTCGACCTCACCCGCCGTGCCTTTGCGCTGGCGGCATGGGCCGCGCTGCTGGGAACGATAAGCGTTGGCACATTGTCCGCCTCGGCCGCTTGGGCGGGCGATGACGACCGTGACGACGAGCGCGACGACGCCGAGGACCGTGAGGACGATGAGCGTGACGAGGCTGAGGACCGCGAGGACGATACGCGCGACGACGCCGAGGACAATGACGCCGTTTCCGGCGAAGATGATGACCGCAGCGGGCCGAGCGGACGAGACAATGGGTCCAACGCGGCAAGACCTGGTCGGTCAGGCGGCGCGCCTCGGGACATCGCTGTCTACTACCCGGACGGCTGGATCGAGCGTATCGTCAGCGGCCGCTATGAGCTGATGGACGATCAGAGCCGCCTTGTGATTCGTCGGACGGCTACCCGAGAGGACTTCTCTCGCATGGAGGCGCTGCGCTAGGCCTGCACTCTGTTAGCCCTCGTCCTTCCATGACCTGCGCGCTAACAGTGCCGCCTCGGTGCGGTTCCTGACTTGGAGCTTGGATAAGATCGTCGTCATGTAGTGTTTGACCGTCTTCTCCTGGAGGTCCAGTTCACGCGCAACTTCTTTATTGGACTT
>JALYFY010000072.1 GCA_030777385.1 Pseudomonadota bacterium
ATGCACTTGAGGCCGGCCTCGATCACGTGAAACTTGGAAGAATCCACCATCACCGGCACGCGGGCGATATCGGGCTCGCCGGCCACGAGGTTGAGGAACTCCACCATCGCCTTCTCGGAGTCGAGCAAGCCCTCGTCCATGTTGATATCGATGATCTGGGCGCCGTTCGCCACCTGATCGCGCGCGACATCGAGCGCTGCGGCGTAATCGCCGTTGGTGACGAGCTTACGGAATTTGGCGGAGCCCGTGACGTTCGTGCGCTCGCCCACGTTCACGAAGGGAATGTCGGAGGTGAGCGTGAAGGGCTCTAGGCCCGACAGGCGCATGAGCGGCTGCAACTTCGGCACGGAACGCGGCGCCTTGCCGGCGACGGCCTCCGCGATGGCGCGGATATGATCCGGCGTCGTGCCGCAGCAACCGCCGACCACGTTGACGAGGCCCGCATCCGCGAACTCGGCCAGCATAGTGGCCGTGGCCTCGGGGCGCTCGTCGTAAAGGCCGAACTCATTGGGCAGGCCCGCATTCGGATAAGCGCAGACCAGGGTATCGGCAACCCGGCCGATCTCCTGGACATGCGCGCGCATCTCGCGGGCGCCAAGGGCGCAGTTGAGGCCGATGGAGAAGGGCTCCGCATGGCGTACCGAGTGCCAGAAGGCAGTGGGCGTCTGGCCCGACAGCGTGCGGCCGGACAGGTCCGTGATCGTGCCCGAAATCATGATCGGGAGTGTCACGCCTTTCTCGGCAAAGACCTGATGGGTTGCCACAATGGCGGCCTTGGCGTTCAACGTGTCGAAGATCGTCTCGATGAGGATGATCTCCGCACCGCCGTCGATCAGACCCCTCACCTGTTCGGCATAAGAATCGCGCACCTGATCGAAAGTCACGGCGCGAAAGCCCGGGTTGTTCACGTCCGGCGAGATGGAGAGCGTACGGTTGGTGGGCCCGATGGCGCCTGCGACGAAACGACGGCGACCATCCTCTTTCTCGGCGATCAGCGCAGCCTCGCGGGCAAGGCGCGCGCCTTCGAAATTGAGGTCGTAAACGATCTCCTCCATGCCGTAATCGGCCTGAGCAATCGACGTGCCGGAGAAGGTGTTGGTCTCGACAATGTCCGCGCCCGCACGGAAGTAGTCCAAGTGCACATTGCGCACCGTATCTGGCTGCGTGAGGATGAGAAGGTCGTTGTTGCCCTTGACGTCCTGCTTCCAATCCTTGAAACGCTCCCCGCGGAAATCCTCTTCCGAGAAGCGCGAGCGCTGCAGTTCCGTTCCCATTGCGCCGTCGAGTACAAGAATACGCTTCGAGGCGGCCTCGCGAAGCGCCTTGATGACGTCAGCGCCGTTGGCGTGAGCAGGGGTAAACGCGGTCATTCAATTGATCTCTTTTCAATGCGGCTGTTCATGCTCTTTTGCATGACATGCGGATGCCCGGCCTAGGGCCGGGCCGCTTCAAATCCTGCTAGGCCGCCGCCTTCACGTTCTGATCGCGCAGGCCCAGCAGATGGCAGATTGCAAAGACCAGGTCCGCACGGTTCATGGTGTAGAAGTGGAATTCGTTGATGCCGCGATCGACGAGGTCGATCACCTGCTCGGCCGCAACCGCTGCTGCGACGAGCTTGCGGGTCTCCACATCGCTCTCCAGGCCGTCGAAGCGTGCGGCAAGCCATTCGGGCACGCTCGCGCCGGTCTTGGAGGCAAAGTTCGCTGTCTGCTTGAAGTTCTGCACCGGCACGATGCCCGGAACGATGGGGATATCGATGCCGCGCGCACGGACCCGGTCGAGGTAGCGGAAATAGTGATCGTTGTCGAAGAAGAACTGCGTGATGGCGCGGTCCGCACCGCAATCGACCTTGGCCTTCAGGGCGTCGATATCCGCATCGAGCGATGAGGCTTCCGGGTGCTTCTCCGGATAGGCCGAGACGGAAACTTCGAAATCCCCGATGGCCTTGATGCCGGCCACAAGATCGCAGGTCTGCTGATAGCCGCCGGGATGCGGCTCATAGGCTGTGCCGATGCCGGCCACAGGATCGCCGCGCAGGGCGACGATGTGACGGACGCCCGCATCCCAGTAGGAGCGAACCACGTCATCCACTTCGTCCTTGGTTGCAGCCACGCAGGTCAGGTGAGCCGCAGGCTTGAGATCCGTCTCCTGCACGAGTCGAGAAACGGTGGCATGGGTGCGCTCACGGGTGGAGCCGCCGGCCCCATAGGTCACGGAGACGAATTGCGGATTGAGGGGAGCAAGACGTTGGATTGACGCCCACAGGGTCGTCTCCATCTCCGGTGTCTTCGGCGGGAAGAACTCGAAGGAAACCTTGATCGGACGGGAGGCCTGACGGCTGGCGCGAAGGGCGATAGGTGACATCAGGCGACCTCTCTGTCGGGTTCACTCAAGGGCCAATCCGTCACCACACGGCGATCCTGGCCAAGCCAAAGGGAAACGGTCAATTGCTCGTCACCCTTCTTCGGCGAAGCAATTTCCCGGTTGAGCGTGCAGTCGAGCCCTGCCTCGTCGAGCCAGCCTGCCACCTGCGATGGGGCAAAGCCGAGACGGCGATGGGCCTGAGCCTCACGCAAGAATTCGAGATTATGGGGAGCGAAATCGACCACCAGGATGCGCCCGCCGGGAGCTACGAGACGCGCCGCCTCACGGATCGCCCTGGCCGGATCGTCCAGGTAGTGCAGCACCTGGTGAATGACCACGAGATCGAAGGTGTTGCGCGGGAACGGAGGCGCATAAATATCCCCCTGCCGCAGCTCGATGCCCCTCAGGCCCACCTTCTCGAGATTGGCCCGTGCCACGGACAGCATGGCATGGCTGGCATCGAGCCCGACGGTCCGCTTGGCCCGCGGAGCCAGCAGCTGCAGCATGCGCCCCGTGCCGGTGCCAAGGTCCACGAGGTTTTGGATGGTGCCCTGCCCCAAAGCATCGACAACGGCGGCCTCGACCACTGCTTCAGGCGCATGAAGGGAGCGAATGCGGTCCCAATCCGGCGCCAGGCGCGAGAAGAAGGCCTGTGCTGCCTGCGAGCGCTGGGCGCGCACGGCCTCAAGCCGGGTGCGATCCTCCAGCAATTGCGGATCGGAGCGGTCGAGGCTCTCGAGCGTCGGGCGAATGATGCGCAGGGCCACGCCGCGGTCCGTGAGCCGGAAGAACGCCCAGGCCCCCTCCCGGTGCCGCTCCACGAGGCCTGCTTCGACCAGGAGCTTCAGATGGCGGGAGATGCGGGGCTGGGATTGCCCCAGGATGTCGGTGAGATCGGACACCGACAGTTCCCCTTCCGTGAGCAGAGCCAGGATCCGCAGGCGCGTCTCCTCGGCGGCGGCCCGCAGGACATCCAGGGTTAGATCCAGCGAAGGAGACGGGGTCTCGGCCAAGGGCAAATCTCGCTCTTACATATAAAGATATATTTATATGTATTCTGGAACGAGAGCAAGCGCACTCGTAGGACTTTTCTCGGCCAGCCTGACCCCACTACGAGCAGGAAGGCGGCAAAGGTCTGAGCGGGAGCGCCAGTCAGCGGCCAGGCGCCGCTTAGCGGAACGGCGGCTCGTCGAAGCTGCGCAGCTTTCTCGAATGCAGGGACGTACGCTGGCCCCGGAGGATATCGAGCGCCGCCAGGCCGATCATGAGGTGCTCGCTTACCGCGCGCTCGTAGAAGGCATTGGCCGCGCCCGGCAGCTTGATCTCGCCATGGAGCGGCTTGTCCGAGACGCACAGAAGGGTGCCGTAGGGTACGCGCAGGCGGTAGCCCTGGGCTGCGATGGTGCCGCTTTCCATGTCCACCGCGATGGCGCGGGATAAGTTAATCTGCCGCCGTTCCTGGCTCCAGCGGAGCTCCCAGTTCCGGTCGTCATAGGTCACGACCGTGCCGGTGCGCAGGCGCCGCTTCAGGGCATCGCCCTCTTCGCCGGTGACATTCACGGCCGCGGCCTGCAGGGCCAGCTGGATTTCCGCAAGGGCAGGAACCGGAATCTCCGGCGGCACCGCGCCATCCAGGATGCGGTCGCGCCGGAGGTAGCCGTGGGCGAGCACGTAATCCCCGATGGATTGGGACTGACGCAGGCCGCCGCAATGGCCCACCATGAGCCAGCAGTGGGGCCGCAGCACCGCAAGATGGTCGGTGATGTTCTTCGCGTTCGAGGGGCCGACGCCGATATTGACCAGGGACACGCCCTGCCCGTCCCCGCGCATGAGGTGATAGGCCGGCATCTGGAACCGGTGCCAAGGCGAGGAGGCGATCAGCGCCTCGGCGGCAGCCTCGTCCATTCCCCGCTCAATGATCACCCCGCCGGGCAGAGCAAGCCGGGTGTAGGGCCCGTTCTCGTCCGCAAGCTCCTTCACGGCCCAGCGGATGAACTGGTCCACATAGCGGTGATAGTTGGTGAGCAGGATCCAGGGCTGGACCGAGCGCCAATCGCTGCCGGTGTAATGGACGAGGCGGCGAAGCGAGTAGTCCACCCGCGCTGCGTCGAAGAGCGCGAGCGGGCGCGCCTCGCTCTCGTGGAAGATCCAGGTGCCATCCGCGATCTCGTCGCCGACCTTGGCCAGCAACGGCGTCGGGAAGTGCTGGGCGAGCTCGGAAGCGGAATGCGCGCCCCGCCCCAGCTCGTCGCCCCGCTCGAAGACATACGGATAGGGGATTTCCTGATCGCTGACCCCAACCTCGATGGTCGCGCCATAGTCGCGCACGAGGAAGTTCAGCTGCTCCAGAAGGTAGTTCCTGAAGAAGGCCGGCTGCGTCACCGTCGTTGCGTAAACGCCTGCCCCCTGGAACTTGGCATAGGCCCGCTGCTTAATCGGCGGCACGGAGGCGGCCCGGTAATCGAGGCGCAGTTCAGGATAGCGGAAGCGGGATCGCTCGAGAGGCGTTGGCGCCGTGCCGGTGGCAAAGAAGTGCTCCAGCGCGTGGCGCTGCGCCTCGATGGCGCTGTCATGGAGCTGGATAAGCCGATCGACGGCTTCTTCGGGTGTCGCGACGGATTGGAAGGCTAAGGTCTGATCGACGGGCACGTGGACTCTCTTCTTATGTCTCGTGCCTCAAGGGTCATACACTGTTTCGCCCCAGAACCCAACTCCCCCGTGCCGCTTTCAGCCCTGACCGGCAGGAATGCCGGACTGATCCGGCATTCCCAGGCTCCTTTCCGGAAGACTGCTACTCGCAGACTTCTTCGCGGCGGATGATGGGGCGACCCCATGCATCCACGAAGCGGCGGCTCACGACATAGCAGGAGGGGGCGTCGTAGACCGGAGAGCCGTAGTAGGTGGGATAGGCGGGATATGAATAAGCGGGACGCGCCGCCAGCGCGCCAAGCGCCAGGCCGCCGATCACGCCGGCTGCCACCGCGCCGCCGGCATTGGAGCGGCGGCGATGGTGATAGGGGCGGTAGCCGTAATCCCGGTGGGGGCGAACGATGCCGTAAGGCGTGGCGTACGACCCATCGCGCCAACGGCCCGTGCTTTCGCCTGCCGTGGCAGGAGCAGCAGCAATGAGAGAACCGCTCATGACCAGAGCGGCGGCGCCAATCGTAAGAACTCGATTCATGCAGTTCATGTGACCCTCCACCCGGAGCGAAGATCAGGAGATCACGCCTCGTGGCTACCCTCGCTTCCTTAGTGTCAGGAAGGATAAGCCAGTCAAGATGAACTCAAGCTGAAGAGAGTTTTGAAAAGAAGAACGCGGGCGAACTCATGCCCGATCCCGCGTCCGATGCCTGTGATGAGGCTAGTTCTCACGGTAATTACCGTGAGAACTTCTTGTACTTGATCCGGTGCGGGATCGTGGAATCCGTGCCGAGGCGGCGCTTCTTGTCTTC
>JALYFY010000073.1 GCA_030777385.1 Pseudomonadota bacterium
GGAGCTGATCGATGCCTCCGTTGATCAGGCTTGAAGCGGGGTTGCTCGCCGTCATCTGCCACCACGCCGTGCCTGGATCAGCCAAGGCCTTTGCTGGAGCGGACATCTGGTCCATCCATGAGGCCCAGAGTCTCAGCATCACATCAGGCCCGTGCAGGATCCCGTCCGGTTGAGCTTGGATTTTCTCCTTGTCCTGACCCGTCATAGGTTTCTCCGAGTTTTTGTGGCTGGTGCTCTCAGGCAAAATTCTGCTTTGGATTAGCATCTAGAGGATACTGACTGTTCTGCTAGCGAGGATTGGTAGGGTGAACTGGGCGAAAACGGATGAGCCGCGAAACGAGTTCAAACGGCACCGGAAATCGTGACGATGAGAAACAGGGACACTCGAAGAGTCGCATGACACCACCTAGCGATGAGCGTGAACTGGCCGAGAAGCGCTGTTGTCGAGAAGGCGATGCAGAGGATTGAGCTCCTCTGGCTTTCGATCAGTGAGACCTGGGTTCGAGTCCCAGCGCGCTCACCAACCAAATCAGAGGGTTACCAGCATCTGCCCTTTGAACCATTTTCATTCAGGTAGCTAATAGGTAGCCAAACCTTTGACCTGTCGCGGCTGGCTCGTACTGCAAGCCATTCCGGCCTCGGAACCAGACATGACGGAGTGAGTTGTTCGAAACCACCGCAGTCCTGTTCTCAGCTCAGTCGTACTGGTGTCGCGGAGCAGCCGGTTATTGTGTCAGAAAAGTCCGGTGTTGCGCCGTAAGCAGACTTACACTTGACATCTCTGAACTTCTCAAATTGACCCGTTTCGGACCTTCCGAGCACTGGCTCATGAATGGATCCCTTCAGGCGGATCGTGGGTCGGGTGCTGTGAGGTGTCTAGTCTGCCTTGCGCCGGACTTGACCGACACGGTTCAACACCTCACGTGGGATATTGTAATCCTTCACGACTGCTTCCCAATTCCGGAACCCACACAGCTCCCGCTGGATCATGAAGGCCCAAACCAGGTCAGCCGCATCATCCAGCATTGCGCGGCGGCGTTCTTCCCAATCCAATCCGTGCTTCGCTGCGTCGAAGGCGCGTATCTCCGCAAGGGCTCGTTCAACTTGACCTCCCAGGGCCCCTAGCGTTTGCGCCTTTTGCTCACGCAACTCGTAGGCGAGCACATCCAATCCAGTTTCCGGGCTGAGACCTGTCGATAGGCTCTGGGGGATGCGAACGGCCATCTTGGACTCGGTAACGATTGACGACGGAGACGAAGATGGTGCCGCCATGCCGATGATTGAACGCGACACCGTGGCGCAAGCCGGCCCACCCTTCGCCTGACCAGCAACGGCGGGCCAAGTAGGACAGCGGATCCCGAGGCTGCCGCAGTCGGGATGTGACGGCATCAGTCCCGTTGATCCCATGACGGGCGAGCCTTGCCATGCGGTCCGGAGCCATGAGCGCGTGGGGAAAGGCATCAAGACAAAGGACAGGGGTAATGGGCCTCAACAATAGAGGAGCTATGGTGATCTCAGGCTAATCGATACCGTTCAGGGCGAGATAAGACCGGATGATCTGACTGTCGTCCGCCTTGCCGTCTCCACGCCCCGAGGTCGCAAGAAACATCTGCTGGGCCGCCGCCGCCAAGGGCAGCGCCGCCTTCACGTCCCGACCGGCATCCAGCACGATGCCGAGATCCTTGACGAAGATGTCCACCGCGCTCGTCACCTCTGGCTCAGCCTCCAGCATGCGCGGTCCACGGTCCTTGAGCATCCAGCTCGAAGCGGAAGAACCGCTCATGATCTCCAGCAGGATCCTGAGATCGACGCCGACCTTCGCCGCCAGGGCGAAAGCCTCCGCCACCACCGCAATGTGCACGCCACAGAGGAGTTGGTTGACGGTCTTGACCATGGCGCCTTGTCCAGGACGTTCGCCGACGTGAAACACCTTGTCGCCAAGAGCATCGAAAGCGGGCTTCGCGGCATCGAACGTGTCCTTCGGCCCTGCGGCCATGATCGTGAGCGTCGCCGCTTTCGCGCCTGCGACGCCTCCCGATACGGGGGAGTCGATCAGCCGACGTCCTGCCTTGAGGATGCGATGGTTGATCGCTTCAACCGCACTTGGCGGGCACGTCGCCATCAGCGCCACCACGCCATCGGGTCGAAGGGACGCGAGCGCCCCTCCCTCAAACAGGACCGCCTCCGCCTGGGCGGCGTTCACCACCATGAGGATCAGGGCATCTGCCTCGGCCGCTGCCTCGGCGGGCGTCGCCGCCCGTTTGCCTCCGGCGCTTTCGAGAGCGTCGAGGGCCTTGGCATTGAGATCGTACCCGGTGATGGCAAACCCCTTCGACAGGAGATTGCCGGCCATGGGCAGGCCCATGGCGCCGAGGCCGACGAAAGCGATGCGTGTCATGTCGTCCATTCCATTGCTGCCGATCTTCGGCAGGTCATTCGTTGGCAGGCGGAACTCGGGGGAAAGCGCCGCGACCGAATCGGCCGGACGCCTTCCGCCTCAGTAGAGCGTGAGGGCCGGAATATAACTCATCGCAAGAAGAACCAGCAGGGAGACGGCGAGGAAGGGCCAGAGCTCACGAGTGGTGTCGGCGAGCGACGCTCTTGCGATGGACGAGGAAATGAAGAGCGTAGTCCCGATCGGAGGCGTGTAGAGCCCGATGCCAAGGTTGAGCACCATGATGATCCCGAGCTGCACCGGGTCCATCCCAATTGATGCCGCCAAGGGCACGAAGATCGGTCCCAGCAGCAGGATGGCCGGAGGAAGGTCGAGCGGCATGCCGACGAGGAGAAGCAGGATGTTCATCGCGAGGATGACCAGGAGCGGGTTGCTGATCGTGGCCGTGACCCACTCGGCGAAGCGCGTCGGAACCTCATCGAATGTCAGGATCCAGCCGACAATGGCGCTGCCCATGATCACGAGCATCACGACACCGGTAGCGATGCCGGATTCGATCAGGCTGTGGTAGAAGCGCTTCCACGTTAGGTCACGATAGAAGAAGGCGCTGAGCGCAAGGGCATAAACGACCGCCAGCACCGAGATCTCGGTCGGCGTGGCAATGCCAAACCGCAACCCGAGCAGGATCAGGATCGGCATCAGCAGGGCAGGGCTGCTCACCCCTGCCAACCGAAGAAGCTCAATCCTCCCGACAGCCGGATCCTCCGAATGGATGCCACGCCGCCGCGCGATGAGGCTGCACGTCAGGATGAGCCCACCCGCCATAATAATACCCGGGAGGATACCCGCCGTGAACAGGTCGGCGATGCTGACGCCACTGACGAGTGAGTACAGGATCAGCGGGATCGACGGCGGGATCAGGATGTCGATGATCGCCGACGTGGCGTTGTTGGCCGCGCACAGCCCGGCCGGATAGCCCTGCCGTTTCTGCCAAGGGATGAGCACCGATCCGAGGGCGCTGGCATTGGCGACCGCGCTTCCCGAAACACCACCAAAAACGACTGAAGCCACAACAGTGGTCGAGAGCGGCCCCCCGCGCCAGCGCTGCATCGACTTGGTGGCAAAGTTCAGGAGTTTCTCACCAAGCTTGCCGCCCAGCATCAGGCTGCCCGCCATCATGAAGAAGGGCAGGGCCAGCATGGGGAATGACTGGGTCTGCTGGTACATCTGCTGCGCAACGATCATCAGCGGCAGATCGCCCTGCCACGCCAAGGTCACGCCTGCTGCAATGACGAGGGCGTGCCCGACGGGGATCGCCAGCAGCATCAGGACCGTGAAGGCAACAATGAGAACGATGCTCATATGCCGGTCTCCTCTGGATCAGGGGTCGGCATGGCCTCGGGGCCGAGCTTCCAGACCCGCAGGGCAAGCGCGAAAGTGGTCAGGATGACCGC
>JALYFY010000074.1 GCA_030777385.1 Pseudomonadota bacterium
GACGAGGCCGTGAAGTTCGTGGCCGAGACCAAGGTGGACGCGCTCGCCATCGCCATGGGCACCTCGCACGGCGCCTACAAGTTCACCCGCAAGCCCGACGGCGCGATCCTCGCGATGCACATCATCGAGGAGATCCACCAGAAGCTTCCGAACACCCATCTGGTGATGCACGGTTCCTCCTCGGTGCCGCAGGACCTCCAGGACATCATCAACCAGTACGGCGGCCAGATGAAGCCCACCTGGGGCGTGCCGGTGGAAGAGATCCAGCGCGGCATCAAGCACGGCGTGCGCAAGATCAACATCGACACGGACAACCGGATGGCGATGACCGGCCAGATCCGCAAGATCCTGACCGAGAACCCGGGCGAGTTCGATCCGCGCAAGTACCTCAAGCCCGCCATGGAGGCGATGACGAAGCTCTGCAAGCAGCGCCTGCAGGAGTTCAACACCGCAGGCCAGGCCTCGAAGATCAAGCGCGTGTTCACGCTGGGCGAGATGGCCAAGCGCTACGCCTCCGGCGAGCTCGACCCCACCTTCGGCGCCAACCGTCAGGCGGCGGAGTAACGAAGGTCCCAGACCTCTGACAAACCCTCGACGTCATCACCGGCCTTGTGCCGGTGATCTCGTTTCAGGAGGCGCCGCGCTCTTCAGATCGAGGTGGCCAGGACAATGCTGGCCATGCCGACCAGTGTCATCCCCGGCGGCCGCAGGCCGGGAAGGGGATCCACTCTCACATGTGGCGCTGTGGATTCCCTTCCCCTGCGATGGCTTTCGCCATCTCCGGCCGGGAATGACATCAAAAGAGGCACCACCCAAGCACTATGCGCCTGCCCTTCCCCCTTGCGAGGAGGGAAAAGGCAGTCGCACAGCATTTCGCCTCAATCATGATCGACAAGCGGGGCCTCGCAAGATGGCCCCGTTTTCGTTATGGGAACGGTGTCTTCCCTTTCTCGTGACCTGGACCCATGGCCGATACCGCCGCCCGCCTCTACCTCATCACCCCCGTCCTGGAGGATGCCTCCTTCGCCCCCCAGCTGGCCGAGGCCTGCGCGACCGGGGCCGTGGCTGCCGTCCTGCTGCGGCTGGCGCCTGCCGACGAGCGCACCCTCATCAATCAGGTGAAGGCCCTCGGGGCCGCCGCCCAGGACCATGGAGCAGCCCTCATCGTCACCTCGGACGGCAAGGCGGATCTGGCAACCGTCGCGGCCCGCGCCGGTGCGGACGGGGTGCACATCCCGGGCGATCCGGCCCAGGTCCGCGAGCTGCGGGACCGCTTGAAATCCGAGCGCGCCATCGGCGTGGGCCATATCCGCACCAAGGACGACGCCATGACCCTCGGCGAGGCGGGCGTCGACTACCTGCTGTTCGGCGAGCCGCGGCGCGACGGCTCCCTCCCCTCGCTTGAGAGCGTGGTCGAGCGGGCCGCCTGGTGGGCCGAGATTTTTGAGACGCCCTGCGTGGCGTATGCTCCAAGCATTGAGGCGGTCGAAGCCCTGTCGTCAACGAATGCGGAGTTCGTCGCCCTTGGCGATGCGGTTTGGTCCCACCCCGATGGGCCGGCTGCCGGCGTCGATGCCGCGGCCAGGATCCTCGCCCGGCAGGAGGCGTCACGCTGATGCGTCGCTCGTGGATCATCGGCGGCGCTCTTCTCCTGGCAACCGCCACCTCTGCCCAAGCGGCAGAGATCGATCTGGCCTATGGGGCCTATCAGCGGGGCCTGTACCTCACGGCGTTCCGCGAGGCGACGCTCCGGCTGGAGAAGAACAGCAACGATGCCGCCGCCATGACCCTCCTGGGCGAGCTCTACAACCAGGGCCTCGGCATCGCGGCCGATCCGAAGAAGGCGTCCGAATGGTACCGCCTGGCGGCCCAGCGGGGTGATGCCAGCGCGCTTGCCTCTCTCGGCCTCATGGCGCTCGACGGGCGCGGCATGGCGAAGAACCAGGCTCAAGGAAGGGCCTGGCTGGAGGAGGCTGCCGCCAAGGGCAATCCGCTGGCCAGCCACAACCTCGCCCTGCTCCTGCTCACCAGCAATGCGGATGCGGACCTGCAGAAGGCGGTCGATCTCCTGAAGCGGGCTGCGGAGGCGGAAATCCCGGATGCCCAGCATGCGCTTGGCGTGCTCTACCTCAAAGGCCGCGGCGTAGCCAAGGATCCCGCCGCGGCGGCCCGCCTGTTCGAGCGTGCGGCCCGGAACGGCAGTTCCGTGGGCGAGGTGGAATACGCGATCCTGCTCTTCAACGGGGAAGGCGTCGCGGCAAGCGAGTCCCAGGCCGCCCGCTCCTTCCGAAGGGCTGCCGCCAAGGGCAACGCCATCGCCCAGAACCGCCTGGCGCGGCTCCTGGTGGCCGGCCGGGGCGTGCCCGCCAACAAGGTCGATGCCGCAGCCTGGCATATCCTGGCTGCCGCCCAGGGCCTGAACGATCCCTGGCTCGACAATGCCCTCAAGGACCTGACCGCCGACGAGCGCACCCGCGCCGAGCGCCTCGCGGCCGAGCGCCTCGGCATGCGGTAAATCGCTCTGGTGTCATTCCCGGCCGGAGCGCAGCGGAGGGGAAGGGGATCCATCCGCGCTCTTTGCACCATGGATCCCCTTCCCTCGCTTCGCTCGCCGGGGATGACACCGGTACAAAATCTCGAAGCTTGGGATCATTCACGCCGCTGTCCGGTTGATCCTCCGCTTGACGTTCCTACTCCCGTGGTCCATCGACCACGTTCCTTTTAAAACCGCTCTTTGCCAGGACCTGCCCACGATGATCCGCTCGCCCCTCATGACCGTCATGACCGATGCCGTGATGAAGGCTTCGCGCTCCCTCAAGCGCGATTTCGGCGAGGTCGAGAACCTGCAGGTCTCCCGCAAAGGACCCGGCGATTTCGTCACCGCCGCCGACCGCAAGGCGGAGAAGATCCTGCGTGAGGCGCTGGAGAAGGCCCGCCCCGGCTACGGCCTCGTCATGGAGGAAGAGGGCGTGGTCGAGGGCACGGACACGAGCCACCGCTGGCACATCGATCCGCTGGACGGCACCACGAACTTCCTGCACGGCCTGCCGCAATTCGCCATCTCGGTCGGCCTCGAGCGTGACGGCCAGATCGTCGCCGGCGTGATCTACGATCCGGCCAAGGACGAGCTCTTCATCGCCGAGCGGGGCAAGGGCGCCTATCTCAACAACCGCCGCATCCGCGTGGCCGCCCGCAACGAGCTGGCCGATGCGGTCGTCGGCTGCGGCCTGCCGCATATCGGACGCGGCGACCATGGCCTCTTCCTGCGGGAGACGGCAGCCGTGATGGGCAATGTGGGCGGCATGCGCCGCTGGGGCGCCGCTTCGCTGGATCTCGCCTATGTGGCCTGCGGGCGCTTCGATGCCTATTGGGAGCGGGGCCTGAACTCCTGGGACATCGCCGCCGGCATCCTTCTGATCCGCGAGGCGGGCGGCTTCATCTCCGATGCGGACGGGGGCAGCGACCCGCTCACCAAGGGCTCCGTCGCCTGCGGCAACGAGTTCATGCATCGCGAGCTCCTGAAGCTCCTGAAGAAGGCGAAAGGCTGATATTTCTGTTCGTGCAGACACGGGAATCCATGGTCCCGCTTGATCCTTCGGGCAGGGGCGGTCACATTAGTGCATCGTGCGGAAAAGTGGCCCCGGTTTTCCGCTCTGGACGATGCACCGCCTAAGGATTGGAGCATCGGATCAATCCTAAAAGTGGATTCCACTTTTGGGTCCGAGGCTCTAAGGCCGTATCGAAGCACGAATGCACAGGATAACGATGGCGGATCAACCCCTTACCCCACCGCGGATCTATCTCATCCGCATGGCGGTCTTTCTGGTTCTGGCAGGGTTTGTCGCCTTCATCCTCTATCGTCAGATCTGGGAAGCCTTCCAGGCCAATCCTGGTCTCAATGCCCTGATTCTGGGCGTGATGTTCATCGGCATCGTGCTCGCGATCCGGCAGGTCGTCCGCCTTTTTCCCGAGGTGCGCTGGGTCAACACCTTCCGGCAGAACGACGAGGGGCTCACGGCCCCGAACCCGCCCGTGCTGCTTGCCCCCATGGCCACCCTGATGGCCAACCGGGCCGGCGTATCGGGGCTTTCCGTCGCCGCCACCCGCTCGCTCCTCGATTCCATCGGCGCCCGCCTCGACGAGAGCCGGGAGATCGTGCGCTATCTCGCCGGCCTCTTGGTCTTCTTAGGCTTGCTCGGCACCTTCTGGGGCCTCATCGACACCGTGGGCTCGGTCGGGCGCATCATCTCGTCCTTGCGGACGGGACAGGATTCGGCGGTTCTGTTCGACGAGCTGAAGAACTCGCTGGCCGGCCCGCTGCAGGGCATGGGCCTGTCCTTCTCCGCCTCGCTCTTCGGCTTGGCCGGCTCGCTTGTCGTCGGCTTCCTCGACCTTCAGGCGGGCCAGGCCCAGAGCCGATTCTACACGGAGCTGGAGGATTGGCTCGCCATCTCCACCATGGACACGCCGGCCGCCGACGCGCCCGTCCGCTCCGCCGCGCCCCCGCAGGATCTGACCCTTGCGCTCAACAGGCTGACCGCCGCCGTCAACGACGGCGGGGGCGGCCGGGCCGCCACCCAGGCCATGGCCAACCTGGCGGAAGGCGTGCAGGGCCTCGTCCAGCACATGCGCGCGGAGCAGCAGATGATCCGCGACTGGGTGGAGGCCCAGGCCGCGCGCGAGAAGGAACTGAAGCAGGTGCTCGACCGCATCTCCCGTGAAAGGCTGCCCTGATGCCCATGTCCGGCACAGGCGGACGCAGGCGCGGGGGGCGAGGCCAGCTCAACTACTGGCCAGGCTTCGTGGACGCCCTGTCCACCCTGCTGCTTGCCATCATCTTCCTGATCTCGGTGTTCACGGTGGGACAATTCTTCCTGTCCCGTGAGCTGTCGGGCCGCGACACGGTTCTCGACCGCCTGAACCGCCAGATCGCGGAACTCACCGACCTCCTGTCGCTCGAGCGCTCGGGCCGCCGCACCATCGAGGACACGGTGAGCTCCCTGCAGACCACGCTCAGGGCCAACGAGGCCGAGCGGGCGCGCCTGCAGGCGCTTCTGGACAGCGGGGGTGCGGCCCAAGATCAGGCACAGCAGCTCAACACGCAGCTTGAGGGCGAGCGTCAGGCCACAGGCCGGGCGCTCAGCCAGGTCGAGATCCTCAACCAGCAGATCGCCGCCATGCGCCGCCAGCTGGCGGCGCTGGAAGAGGCGCTTGCGGCGTCCGAGAACCGGGACAAGGACAGCCAGGCCCGCATTGCCGATCTCGGCAGCCGCCTCAACGTGGCGCTGGCCCAGCGGGTGCAGGAACTGGCCCGCTATCGGTCCGACTTCTTCGGCCGCCTGCGCCAGATCCTCGGCACCCGCCCGGATGTGCGCATCGTCGGCGACCGCTTCGTCTTCCAGTCCGAGGTGCTCTTCCCCGGAGGCCAGGCGATCTTGCGCCCGGAAGCGTCCGGCGAGATCGACCGCATCGCCAGCGCCCTGATCGAGCTCGAAAAGCAGGTTCCGCCGGATATTCCGTGGGTGATTCGCGTCGATGGCCATACCGACCAACGCCCTATCAACACCCTACAATTCCCGTCCAACTGGGCCCTCTCGTCCTCTCGCGCCATCGCGATGGTGCAGGCTCTCGTCGCTCGAGGCGTCCAGCCCAAGCACCTCGCCGCCACCGGTTTCGGCGAGTTCCAGCCGCTGGACAACGGCAATACGGAAGAGGCCTATGCCCGCAACCGGCGCATCGAACTCAAGCTGACGGAACGCTGATCTCAAGGGAGATTAAGCCTCAAAAGGCCGGGCCGGGTGCGTTTCACACCCTCTGATGAGCGTCGCGCGTGCGAGATCCCCCTCCACTCAACGCTCATGGTAACCGCCACGGAGAGCACATATTGTCCGTGTTCGTCCCTGACCTCCACACGGATCTCAGGGGCATGGCGCTTCGGCAGAATGTCATTGCCGATTTCGGCTGCAGCTTGGACGGCCTCACGCTCGGCGGCATCCAGATCGGCAAGGTCCAGCCCCTCCTGATCTTGCGTAAGCGTCTCCCCTTCACGCACGTCGAAATAAAACCGAGACACGGCAATTCCTCTTTCGCAGGCAACACTCAAACTCAGGCAAGACCTGTTTGTTCAAGGGAGCCCGGGACAAAGCCGACCGCGTAAACGTATGTTAAATCCTGGCACTGATCCATGTCGTTGCGAGCCCTCGAAGCATGAACCAATCTGCTCTCACGCAGAGATACACTCATGCCGCGCTATTTCTTTCACATCCGTACAGAGAAGCGTCTGTTCTGGGACAGGACCGGGTTCGACCTGCCTGATCTGTGGAATGCGGCGGATGCAGAGATGGCGGCAGCTCTCTGGAACGAAGTCATGACAAAACAGCTCGATATGGGCCATACGGTCATCGTCATGGACAAGGGCGGGAAAGTCCTTTTCGTGTCGGCTTTCTGAGCATTGATGCCAGGGCGGATTCAAACCCTGGGCTTGAGCCACATCCCGAACCTGAACAGCCGAGCAAGCCTACTCGGCAGCCCAGTTGTGCTCCTGCGCGCCTGTGAACTGGAGCCGCGCCAGGCGTGCGTAAAGGCCGCCTTGCGCGAGAAGCGCCTCATGGGTCCCCTCCTCGACGATCAGGCCGTTGTCCATCACCAGGATCCGGTCGGCGGAGCGCACGGTGGCCAGGCGGTGGGCGATGACGAGGGTGGTGCGGCCTTCCATCAGCCGGTCGAGGGCCGTCTGCACCTTGCGCTCGCTCTCCGCATCGAGCGCGGAGGTCGCCTCGTCGAGGAGCAGGATCGGCGCGTCCTTCAGGATGGCGCGGGCGATGGCAAGACGCTGGCGCTGGCCGCCGGACAGGGTCACGCCGCGCTCCCCGATGGAGGTGCCGTAGCCCTGCGGCAATGCCTGAATGAAGCCGTCGGCGGAGGCCAGCTCGGCCGCGCGGCGGACCGCCTCCTCCGTCGCGTCAGGCCGGCCGTAGCGAATGTTGTCCAGGACGGATGCGGCAAAGATCGTCGGCTCCTGCGGCACCAGGGCCATGCGGGCTCTGAGCCAGAAGGGATCGGCCTCGGCAACCGCGACCCCGTCGACCCGGATCGTGCCTCCCTGCGGGTCGTAGAAGCGCAGGAGCAGCTGCAGGATGGTGCTTTTTCCAGCCCCCGAGGGCCCGACGATGGCGACCCGCTCGCCGGATGCGACGCTAAAGCTCAGGCCATGGAGCGCAGGCTGCTCGGCTCGGGTCGGGTAGGAGAAGTGCACGTTCTCGAACGCCACCGTGCCGGGAGACGGCTCCGGCAGGGGCTTCGGGTTGCGCGGCGTCTCGACCGCAGGCTTGGCCGCCAGGATTTCGCCCAGGCGCTCCGCCGCTCCCGCGGCCTGGGCGAGCTCCCCGTAAACCTCCGAGAGCTGGCCGAGAGAGCTTGCGGCAAAGACCGCATAGAGCACGAACTGCGAGAGCCGCCCGCCCGTCATCTCGCCCGCGAGCACATCCTGCGCTCCGTACCAGAGCACGCCCACCACGCTCGCCGACACCAGGAAGAGGCCCGCACCCGTCAGGAACGCCCGCATGGTGGTGGAGAGCCGGGCCGCGCTGAAGGCTTCCTCGGCGGCGGCCGCAAAGCGCGACGCCGTGAGGCTCTCCATGCCGAAGGCCTGCATGGTGCGCACTGCCCCGATGGCCTCTGCCGCATAGGCCGAGGCGTCGGCGAGGCGATCCTGCGCCGCCCGGGAGCGCCGCCGCACGGCCCGGCCCGAAAAGACCAGGGGCAGGACGATCACCGGGATCGCCAGAAGAACCAGGGCCGAGAGCTTCGGGCTCGTGATGATCATGAGCACCGTTGCACCCAGGAACAGGAAGAGGTTGCGCAGCGCAATCGAGATGCTGACGCCGAAAGCTGCCTTGACCTGGGTGGTGTCAGCGGTGAGCCGGGAGACGATCTCGCCGCTCTTCGTCTGGTCGAAGAAGGCCGGGTCGAGGGAGGTCAGGTGCCGGAACACGGCGGAGCGCACATCGGCCACCACCCGCTCGCCCAGCGTGATGACGCAGTAGTAGCGCAGCGCGCTGGACACGGCCAGAACGCCCACCACCACGAGCAGGAGGGCGAAATAGGCATTGATGAAGACCCTGCCCTCTTCCGAGAAGCCGAAATCGACCACCCGGCGCACGGCGATGGGCACGACGAGGGTGGCCGCAGACGCCATGGCAAGGGCCACCAGCGCCGCCGCGATCCGTCCCTTGTAGGCAAGGCCATAGGGGACGAGCGGCTTCAGGGCGCTGAGCGCGGCCTTGGGGCGGGTCTGCCCTTGAAAAGAATCGGCCATTACACCCTTCGCTGTCCGGAATCCTGTCACGGAGCGGTTTAGCACCTTTGCCCCGGCTTGTTTCAAGGTCTTAAGTGAGGTATAGGCGCGCATTCATCAATTCAGGCTCGATCTCAACATTGCGGGCTGACCAGACCTGGCTGGCCGCAAGAAGGACTATGGCAATGGCGCGCAAAGCAACCGAACATCCCGACTACCACTTCATCAAGGTGGTCATGACCAACGGCACCGAGTATCAGACCCGGTCGACCTACGGCAAAGAGGGCGACACCCTCAACCTCGACATCGACCCGAACACCCACCCGGCCTGGACCGGCGGCACGCAGCAGCTGCTCGACCGCGGCGGCCGCGTGTCCCGCTTCAACTCCCGCTTCGGCGGCCTGGGCCTCGGCGGCAAGAAGTAATCCGGCGCCCTGCGCCGATCACTTC
>JALYFY010000075.1 GCA_030777385.1 Pseudomonadota bacterium
TCCTGGACCAGCGCCATTCGCAGGTGATCGCAAACGATATCCTTCCGACCTATCTGCCGATCCGGCGCTGGTTCGCGTCCAAGAACGAAACGCTGGGCGGCGCGCGCATTCCCTGGGCGGTGCCGATGCCATTCGCCAAGGACGTGCTGATGGCGGAAGTCGAGGCCGCCATCGGCAATCGCACCGAGCGCTATTTCTTGCCTCTCGGGATCGCATGGGAAAGCGCCACCATGCCGCCGCTTCCGCAGCAGCTCGCATTGGCGCGGGTCCGCACGGGACGCCGCGTCGGTTTCCTGACGGACGGCTTTGCCGTGGATCGCTGGGCCTACGGCGTGCTTCGGGCACTGTGCGAGAGGGCGACCACGGCGTCTCCGGACGGCGAGATCCGGTTCCTGGGCACCCCGCAACTGGATTGCCTAGAGGTGACGGCGGATGCTCCGATCCGCTGGCTGTCGGCCGAGCAGTCGAACAGCTCACTGATCATCGGCGATCTTGCCATGATCAAGCTCGTCCGGCGCATCTTCCCCGGCATCCATCCCGAAGCGGAGATGACCCAATATCTCACGAAGGTTGGATACCAAAACTCGGCTCCGCTTCTGGGGCAGGTCGTGCGGACCTCCGAGAACGGCACGCCGCATACCCTTGTGATCGTCCAGGGCGCGATCCGCAACCAGGGCGACGCCTGGAACTGGATGCTCGAAAATCTGAAGCGTACGCTCGATGAGTATGAGCTGATCGAGAACGA
Source organism: Pseudomonadota bacterium (assembly GCA_030777385.1). Taxonomy (GTDB): domain Bacteria; phylum Pseudomonadota; class Alphaproteobacteria; order Rhizobiales; family Beijerinckiaceae; genus Microvirga. The sequence goes on from JALYFY010000075.1 coordinate 746, forward strand.
ACCCATTCCGAATGAAGGGATCTTCACCACGCTCGAGAACTTCGCAGGCGTCGTGGGACGTCGCCTCGGTGAGTTGCATGTGGCGCTGGCCTCACCCACAGACGATCAGGCCTTTGCACCCATAGAAGCCGGAGCGGATGAGATCGAAGCATGGAAAACGAGGGCTCACGAGCAGCTCGCGTCTGCCCTGGATATTCTTGAGGGAATGCGTGGGGATCTAGATCCTGAGCCTGGTGAGCTTGCCGAGAGCATCCTGGCTCGGCGTGACGAGCTGACAGCTGCTGTCGACCGGCTTGCGGAGGTCGGTCGTGGAACGCTTCTCACGCGGATTCACGGAGACTTCCACTTCGGTCAGGTTCTTGTCGCCCATGGCGATGCCTACATCATCGACTTCGAAGGCGAGCCGGTTCGGGAGTTGGAGGAGAGGCGTTCCAAGACAAGCCCGCTGCGCGATGTGGCCGGTCTGCTGCGGTCCCTCGATTATGTAGCCGTCACGGCCTCGATGCCGGAGGAGGATATTTCGTCGCCGCAGTTCCGGGAAATTCGGACATCGCTCCTCGATAACTTCTATGCTGGAGCGCAGAAAGCCTTCCTGAATGCCTATTGGGACGTCACCGCCCAGGCTCCGCAACTTGGGCTGTCATCGGACAGGCACGGTTCTTTGCTTGACCTGTTCCTGCTGGAGAAGGCTGCCTACGAAATCCAGTATGAAGCATCCAATCGTCCGAAATGGCTGACGATCCCATTGCGGGGTCTGTTCGGCATCGTGCAGCGCCTCGTCGAGGGTGGCAAGGGAGGCCATGAATGACGCCCGGACACAACGCTCTCCTCGCAAGCATCGAGCCGTCCGGCGTTCAGAGTCTGGTCGAGGGCCGACATGGGGACCCATTTGGGGTTCTGGGCCAGCACCCGACGGACGGAGGAAGCATCATCCGCGTCTTCATGCCGGGCGCCTTGTCGGTAGAGGTTCTGGCGCGCGGATCAGGACAGCCTCTAACCCGTCTTCAGCTCGTCCATGCGAGCGGGCTGTTCGCCGGATGGCTCGATCAGCCGGCGACCTATCGATTGCGGATCCATTGGCCCGGCACCATTCAGGAAACAGAGGATCCTTACAGCTTCGGCTTCCTCCTAGGTGATCTCGATCTGCACCTGATCGCCCAAGGGACGCATTACGAACTGGGTCAAGTGCTCGGCGCTCAGCCTACGACGATCGAAGGCGTCTCCGGCGTACGGTTTGCCGTCTGGGCGCCGAATGCCCGGCGCGTCTCGGTGGTCGGCGATTTCAACAGCTGGGATGGCCGGCGCAATCCCATGCGCCTGCGTCGGGAGGCCGGAATCTGGGAACTTTTCATTCCGCGTCTCGGCCCCGGCGAGCGCTACAAGTTTGAAGTGATCGGGCCTCATGGCCAGCTTCTTTCCCAGAAAGCCGATCCTGTAGCGCGCGCAAGCGAGGCGGCTCCCGGCAGCGCATCCATCGTGGCCCGGTCGGAGCCGTTCCCATGGACGGACGGCAGTTGGATGAACGCGAGGGCCGCCCGTCAGACGGAGAATGCGCCCATCGCCGTCTACGAGGTCCATGCCGGCTCATGGTTGCGGCTGGAGAAGGAAGGCAACCGCAGTCTCGACTGGACGGAACTGGCCGATCGCCTGATCCCGTACGTGTCGGAACTGGGCTTCACCCATATCGAGCTTTTGCCGATCACGGAGTATCCGTTCGGGGGATCTTGGGGCTACCAGCCGCTCGGGCTGTTCGCCCCCACCGGTCGCTATGGAACGCCGGAAGACTTCGCCGAGTTCGTGAACCGCTGTCATGAGGCAGGGCTGGGCGTCATCCTCGACTGGGTTCCGGCGCATTTCCCGACCGATGTTTGGGGGCTCGCTCAATTCGACGGAACGGCGCTTTACGAGCACCAAGATCCGCGGGAAGGCTTCCACCAGGATTGGAGTACCCTGATCTACAACCTCGGGCGAAACGAGGTGAAGGGCTTCCTGATCGCGAGCGCGCTTCACTGGATCGAGCGCTTCCATGTTGACGCCCTCCGGGTGGATGCCGTCGCGTCGATGCTCTACCGGGATTACAGCCGTCGGGCAGGCGAGTGGGTTCCGAACAAATACGGAGGCAGGGAGAACCTCGAGTCCATCGAGTTCTTCAAGCACCTCAACAGCATCATTGCCCATCGCTGCCACGGCGCCATCACCATCGCGGAGGAATCCACCGCGTTTCCGGGTGTCACCAAGCCTGCGGAAGAGGG
>JALYFY010000076.1 GCA_030777385.1 Pseudomonadota bacterium
GCCGTTCTGCGCATGCGGTTTTCGGAAAGGCTGTGCCGCGACAACGGCGTGATCTGCGGGCAGGCCCTGATGAGCCTTGCCGACACCGCCATGGTGTTTGCCGTCTCCTCGGCGGGAGGCGCCTACAGGCCCATGACCACCGTCGATCAGACGATGCACTTTCTTCGTCCGGCGGCGAGCGCCGACGTGCTGGCGGACGCAAGGGTCATCCGCCTTGGACGCACGATGGCCTTTGGGAGCGTGACGCTCACCACCGACGGGGACACGCGGCCCGTGGCGATGGCACAGCTCGCCTACGCCCTGCTTCCTGAGGGCAAGTAGAGGCTAGGGTCAGAACGGCAGGGCCACGCTGGTCTTGATCTCCTTCAGGACCACGTTGGTGCGCACGGTGCGGATGCCGGGCAGCCGGAACATGAACTCGTCGAGGAACCGGTTGTAGGCCTTCATGTCGCGGACCACGACGCGCAGGTGATAATCGGCATCGCCCGTGGTGGCGAAGCACTCGAGCACTTCGGCGCGCTCCGTTACCCGCGAAACGAATTCGTCGACGAACTTCGCATCGTGCCGTTCCAGGGACACGTGGAGGATCGCCGAGGTGGCAAAGCCCGCCTTCTCCCGGTCCACCAGGGCCGAATAGCCGACGATGACGCCGGACTCTTCGAGCGCACGCACGCGCCGCCAGCAGGCCGAGGTGGACATGCCCACATCCTCCGCCAGCTGCTGGTTCGTGGTGCGCCCCTCCTTCTGCAGCTGCGCCAGAATATGCTCGTCGGGCTTTTCCAGCATGGCGCCTTCCTCCTTGGTATTTTCTACCATTTATAGCGCTCTTTCCCGCAGCGCCTACCGGGAGAGGCCATCGCAGAGGGCAGAATAGGCAGCACCTACCATCGTTTAAGGGTTACCATAGATAGCCAACGAACGACGCTCCTCGCTCCGGGATTCAGGCTCATGGACCATGCTCCGTCACTCGACTCCTATCGGCTCGGCGACCGGTATGCCCGCGAGACAGGCCGCGTGTTCCTGACCGGAACGCAGGCCATCGCCCGCATCGTGCTCGATCAGGCCAAGCGGGACAAAGCGGCCGGCCTCGACACGGCGGGCTTCGTATCGGGCTACAGGGGGTCGCCTCTGGGCGGTGTCGACCTCGAGTTCTGGCGCATCAAGGAGCAGCTGAAGGCGCACCGGATCGAGTTTCTGCCGGCCGTCAACGAGGACCTTGCCGCAACCGCCGTTCTGGGCTCGCAGCAGGTGGAGACCAACCCCGACCGGCAGGTCCAGGGCGTGTTCGGCCTCTGGTACGGCAAGGGTCCGGGCGTCGACCGCTCGGGCGATGCGCTCAAGCACGGCAACGCCTATGGCTCGTCGCCGCATGGGGGCGTGCTGGTGGTGGCCGGCGACGACCATGGCTGCGTGTCTTCGTCGATGCCGCACCAGTCCGACGTTGCCTTCATGAGCTGGTTCATGCCGACCCTGCATCCGGCAAGCGTCGCCGAGTACCTGGAATACGGCGAGTACGGTTATGCGCTGAGCCGCTTCTCCGGCATGTGGGTCGGCTTCAAGGCCGTGTCCGAGATCGTGGAGTCCGGTGTTTCCGTCGAGCTGCGCGCGCCTCGTCAGTTCCGTGAACCGGATTTCACGCCGCCGCCCGGCGGCCTGCACTATCGCTGGCCCGACCTGCCAGGCCCTCAGATCGAGGAGCGCATGGAGGCCAAGAAGCACGCGGTCTATGCCTTCGCCAAGGCCAACCCCATCGACCGGCGCATCTACGATATCCCGAACGCGTCCTACGGCATCGTCACCACGGGCAAGGCCCATCTCGACCTCATGGAGGCGCTGCGCCTCATCGGTCTCGACGAGGCCGCCTGCCGCCGGCACGGCATCGACATCTACAAGGTCGGCATGGTGTGGCCGCTGCCGCTGCACGACGCCATGGAGTTCGTGAAGGGCAAGCGCGAGATCCTCGTGGTCGAGGAAAAGCGCGGCATCATCGAGAGCCAGTTCAAGGAATACTTTTATGACTACCCGGGCTCCAAGCCCGAGCGCATGGTCGGCAAGCATGACGAGACCGGCGCCCGGCTCATTCCCTGGACGGGTGAGTTGTCACCGCGCTTCCTGGCCGGCGTCCTGGCCCAGCGCCTCGATCCGATCTTCCCCGATCTCAACCTCGCGCAACGCCTTGCGGCCCTGACGCCTGACGCGGAGCGCGTGATCTCGGTGCCGGGCGCAACCCGCACCCCCTATTTCTGCTCCGGCTGCCCGCACAACACCTCCACCAAGGTGCCCGAGGGCTCCAAGGCGCTGGCCGGCATCGGCTGCCACTTCATGGCAAGCTGGATGGACCGGGAAACCTCGTCCCTGATCCAGATGGGCGGCGAGGGCGTCAACTGGGCCGCTTCGTCGAAATTCACCGGTCAGGGCCACATCTTCCAGAATCTCGGCGAAGGCACCTATTACCATTCCGGCTCCATGGCGATCCGGCAGGCCATCGCGGCGGGCGCCAACATCACCTACAAGATCCTGTTCAACGATGCGGTCGCCATGACCGGCGGGCAGCCGGTGGACGGGCCGGTGAGCGTCCATGCCATCGCCCACAGCGTCCGGGCGGAAGGCGTGCAACGCATCGCGCTCGTGTCGGACGATCCCGAAAAGTTCGAGCCTGCCGATCTGCCCAAGGGCGTGACGATCCATCCGCGCGAGGATCTCGACGCCGTGCAGCGGGAATTGCGCGACATCTCCGGCGTCACGGTGCTGATCTACGAGCAGACCTGCGCCACGGAAAAGCGCCGTCGCCGCAAGCGCGGCCAGATGGAGGACCCTGCCCGGTTCGCCTACATCAACGATCTCGTCTGCGAAGGCTGCGGCGACTGCTCCGTCGCCTCCAACTGCCTCAGCGTCGAGCCGAAGGAGACGCCCTTCGGCCGCAAGCGCAAGATCAACCTGTCTACCTGCAACAAGGACTTCTCCTGCCTCGACGGTTTCTGTCCCAGCTTCGTCACCGTGGAGGGCGCCAAGCGCCGGGCCAAGACATCGACCGGGATCGATGCAGGGTTGCGAGCCGCAGCACTGCCGGGCCCATCCCTTCCCTATCTCGACCGGCCCTTCGACCTCCTGGTGACAGGCGTTGGCGGAACCGGCGTGGTGACCATCGGGGCGCTTATCAGCATGGCGGCCCACCTGGAAGGGCATGGGGTGTCGGTGCTCGACTTCACGGGCTTTGCCCAGAAGTTCGGGCCCGTGCTGAGCTTCGTCCGCATCGCCGCAAGCCCCGCTGAACTCCATCAGGTTCGCATCGATCAGGGCGCTGCGGATGCGCTCATCGGCTGCGATCTGGTGGTCAGCTCCTCGCCGAAAGCGTCGGGCACCTATCGGGCAGGCACGCGCGCCGTGATGAACACGGCCGAGATGCCCACGGGCGACGTGGTGCGCTTCCGCGATGCGGATCTTGCCGGCAAGGCGCGCCTGCGCTCCATCGAGCGGGTGCTGGGGGCCGGCAACCTCGCCACGATCAACGCCAATGCGCTCGCCGAGAAGCTGCTCGGCGATACCGTCTACGCCAATGTGATGATGCTGGGATTTGCCTGGCAGCAGGGGCTCGTCCCGGTCTCCCTCGAGGCCCTGTCGCGGGCCATCGAGCTCAACGGCGTCGCGGTCGAGCGCAACCGGCAGGCTTTTGCCTGGGGACGGCTGTTGAGCGCCGACCCAGGCTTCGTGCGCGGGGTAACGGATGACACCCCTGAGGAGCCCGAGACCCTCGATGGGGTGATCGCACGGCGGGTGGCCTTCCTCACCGCCTACCAGAGCGCCTCCTATGCGGCCCGCTACGAGGCAACGGTTGCCCGCGTTCGCCATGCCGAGAAAGCATTAGGATCCGAGACCCTCACTGACGCGGTCGCCCGCTCCCTCTTCAAGCTGATGTCCTACAAGGACGAGTACGAGGTGGCGCGTCTGCACATGGAGACCGGCTTCCTCGACGAGCTGCAGCGGGAGTTCGAAGGCGACTTCAAGGTGAACTACCACCTGGCGCCTCCGCTCCTGGCCTCGAAGCTCGATGCGCGGGGCCGCCCGAAGAAGCGCGCCTTCGGCCAATGGATCCAAACGCCGATGAAGCTGCTGGCCAAGATGAAGATCGTTCGCGGCACGCCCTTCGACATCTTCGGCTACACGGCTGAGCGTCGCACGGAGCAGGCGTTGATCGGGTGGTACGAACGCCAAGTCGAGCGTATCCTCGCAAGTCTCGATGCGCAGCGTTTCCCCGACCTGCTGTCGATTGCGAAAGCACCCATGGACATCCGCGGCTACGGTCCTGTGAAAGAAGCGGCCATCCATAAGGTGCAGGCCGAGGTGGAGCGCCTGTGGGCGCGGGTGACGGAGCAGCCGGAAGTGATCGACACGCGCCCACGAGAGGCAGCTCACGCGTGAAGATCCTGACCTGGGATGCGGCGCCTGCTGCTCCGGGTCATCCCCGGAAGGACGCGTAGCGGAGGGGAAGGGAATCCATAGCGTGAGGCTGATCGTGGATCCCCTTCCCGGCCTTACGGCCGCCGGGGATGACACCATCCTCGTCATGGCCGGGCTTGTCCCGGCCATGACAATGCGGTGAGGCTCGGCGTTTCATCCAATCGGGATCACCGGCACGAGCCCGGTAATGACGAGGAGGGTGGCAGGTAGCTTTCCGATTGTCCGAATGCGATGCACTCAAGCCTCTGAGGTCAGGCTTTTCTGCCCCGTCGCGGCCATTACATCCTGCAGGGCTGCCACCAAGGCAGCCGGCCGGACGGGCTTGTGAAGGAAAGTCGCGTTGGGGGGCAGATCCCCCGGTCCGGGACCGGTCTTGCCCGAAATCACAAGCACGCCCACTTCCGGCCAGCCCTGCCTGACGAGGCGGGCGAACTCGAAACCGTCGATGGAGCCGGGCATGTTGACGTCCGTGAGAACGGCAGAGATATCGGGCCTCGCCTTCAGCACCTCGAAGGCCTCGTCGGCATCCTGTGCTTCGACAACCCAGAACTCCGCCTCCCGAAGGATGTCGACCTGGGTGAGACGAACGAGGGGCTCGTCCTCGACCAGGAGAACGACGGGCTGCTTCAGAACTCTGCGATGGGGCTTCATTCTCCAGAAACGAGGCCGGTCAAATCCGGTTCCCTCCAGTCGCGGAGGCGTGAGGCTGCAGCGGCAGGTTCGGGCTGTAAAAACTCCGTTCTATCAAGCATCGGGAGAGGCCTGCCTTCAGAGCCCTGCCTTTGCGGCCAATTGCCTGATGCGATCCACCACATCCTGCGACGGATAGGGCTTCTTCAACAGCGGGCCGGCCTCGCATAGGGTGGCGGCGATATCTGCGGATCGCTCGGCCCCGGACGTGAGGATCACCTGGATTCCCGGCTTGTTGGAGCGAACCCAGCGGGCGAGCCCGAAGCCGTCCATGTCTCCCGGCATTTCCACATCGCTGAACACCACGTCGACCGACACATCGGGCGCCTGAAGGATCGCCACGGCCTCCTCGGCGCTGACGGCTTCATGGACCCTGTAGCCGCATTCGCGCAGGTAGTCCGCGATCACCAGGCGGATCAGGACCTCATCCTCGACCACAAGCACGGTGTGGGGCGGTGCATCTGCTTTGGGGGTGATATTTGTCGAAAATTTGCTCACGCAAAGCTAACCGCCGAGCTTTTGCCTTGTTCCCGGCATCATTCGTCAGGGATCGCATCAGGCGGGATCGGCCAGTTGAAGCGGCGGGCGATGAATTCGAGGATCTGAGAGGCGAGATAGGGCTTGCGGATCAGAAGGCCGAGGCTCTCCCAATCCGGATCGGGCGGACTGCCCTGTTCGCTCAAGGTCAGGATGATCTGCACCGGCGCCCGCCGGCCATGGACGAGGCGCGCGATCTCCAACCCGCTCCGGGCTCCTGAGAGATCCACCGCTATCAACAGGAGGTCGACCCGGACGGAATCGAGAACCATAAGGGCCTCGGGCGCCGAACCGGCCTCCAGGACCTTGAAGCCCCGGGAGCGCAGTTCGTCGCTGACAAGGCAGCGGGCCAGGGCCTCATCTTCAACGATGAGGATCGTCGGAGGCGTCCGGCGAGGAAGAACCGTAACGGATGCGGCGCTCATTTTTGCCCTTTACGCGGTACAACACGCCACAAACGCGCTTCCGTGCCAGGGGTTCTCCTTGTTTCCGGAGCCTGATCGTCGCCCATGCCCCGCTGGCCTCATCAAGCGGAACCGTATATCAATAGCCACGTTTGACCTGTAGACCTGCCCTCATGTTGTGTTGCCCCCGTGTCTGATCAGCAATTCCTAGGCGTCGTCCTGCTCGTGGAAGACGAACCGTTGGTTCGGCTGGTGGTGGCCGACATCCTCATGGAAGCCAATTTCCACGTCATCGAGGCCTCCGGGGCAGAGGAAGCCCTGAAGGTGCTGCGTGCGCAGGTAAGGGTGGATGTGCTGCTCTCGGACGTGGAGATGCCGCCAGGAATGAACGGCTATGACCTGGCCCGGCAGGTCGACCAGTCCTGGCCCGAGATCGAGATCCTGATCACGTCGGGGCGCGAATGGCCCCGGGGGGACGATCTGCCGCCGGGAGCAGCCTTCCTGGCCAAGCCCTGCCCCAATCCAACGCTCGTCTCCCATGTGCAGGCCGCGGTCAGGAGAGCTCAAGCTGCCCGAAACCAGGCTGCCGGGACGGACAGCCCGGATGGGGCATCCCATGACGCAGGTATTCCACTGCCAAAAACGGCATGATCGGCTAGCCTGACCCGGCGACCATCCGGCAAATGGCCCGGCCACTTGCAGAAACGGGCTGACCGGCGGGCAGGTCGAGCCTGCCCGCCGGGTTCACCTTAGGCAGCCCGGACCTCCTGAAGGAAGACCTCGACCTCACGGCTCAGGGCAGACGAGTTGCTGGCCAGTTCACCGGCTGCAGCAAGCACCTGGGAAGCCGCCGACCCGGCGTGAGTGGCCGCCCCCTGAACCTGGACGATGCTGTGGCTCACCTCCTGCGTTCCCCGTGCGGCCTCGCTGACATTGCGGGCGATCTCCTGCGTGGCCGCCTGCTGCTCCTCGACGGCCGCCGCAACGCTCGTGGCGATCTGGTGCACTTCCTCGATGGTCAGACCGATGTCCCGGATCGCCTCCACGGCCCCCTTCGTGGACTGCTGAATCTGATTGACGTGAGCGCTGATGTCCTCGGTGGCGCGCGACGTCTGGTTGGCGAGCTCCTTCACCTCGGCGGCAACGACCGCAAAGCCCTTGCCGGCCTCCCCGGCACGGGCCGCCTCGAT
>JALYFY010000077.1 GCA_030777385.1 Pseudomonadota bacterium
CTAGGTCGTGTGGACGGATTTGATGAGGATGAACCCAAGAGCCAGGGCGACGACTGAGCCGTAGCTCTTGGCCGTCTTCTCACACCGGAGCGCTACGCGTTTGAAGCGCTTGAGCTTGCCAACGGTCTGCTCAATGCGAGCGCGTTCGCGGTAGAGCGCTTTCGGGAAGAACGCGGGCGGGCTCTTGGCATTCGCCTTGTGGGGAATAGCAGGGGCGATGCCGCGCTCCCGAGCGACGGCACGATTGGCTTTGGCGTCATAGCCTTTGTCGGCCAGAGCCACCCGCGGTGTCACGTCAGGTCCAAGATCGAGCAAGGTCGCGAACTGCGGACTGTCGCTGGCCTCGCCACCCGTCAGGACGAAGGCGAGTGGTTCGCCCTCGAAGTCGCTCTTGAGGTGGATCTTGGTCGAGAAGCCGCCTCGTGAGCGGCCGAGCGCCTGGCCGACTTGCCCCCTTTTGCTCCAGCCGCCGAGACATGGGCGCGTACCGTCGTGGAGTCGAACATCTGGACGAGATGCGCCGTGCTGCTCAGACCAGCAAGCGTCTCGAAGAACGCTTCGAAGACCCCCGCCTCGCGCAAGCGCCAGAAGCGCTTCCAGACCGAGTTCCAGGGCCCGAACTCGGGCGGCAGAGCCCGCCAGGTGATGTTGTGCAGCGTAAAGTAGTGCAGGGCCTCCAGGAACTTGCGGTCATCGCGGCCCTTGTCGCCGCGCCGCGAACGGGTCGCCCGAAACACCTCGAGCGCCACTGTCCAATCCTGTTCCGTCATTCGCGTCAGCATGGTCGCCCCCATCGAGACGACCTGCATGAATCACCACCGCGCTGATTTGGGAATCCACCAATCCGTTGCCTGACGGAATCCGTCCACACGGCCTAGCATTACAGTTGCGATCTGCGTTTGACGTGAGCGAGTCGTGCGGCGGCTTGGTGGGCCCGGCGCCAAACCGACCATGCGATGACGTGGGCGGGTCGGATGCGCCTTTGAGCCAGTCGCGTCACGCGCCGGATCTCCTGAACCGACCAGCGGATCAAGAGGCGATCCGGCAGGCCCTGCGAGTTCTTTTTGGGGGCGGCATGGTGTTGGCGTGATGCCTCACCGCAGCCATCATCGCGAAGGCCAGCATCACGAGCGAGACGTGTCGGTGCCAGCCATGCCACGAGCGGGTCTCGTTGTGATCGAACCCAAGCTCGGTCTTGGCGGTCTCAAACGCATCCTCGATGGCCCAGCGCCGCCCCTCGACCGCCACCAGCGTTGCGATCGGCGTGCCCGCCGGACACCAGGTCGAGAAGAAGGCGAACTCGCCGTCTCCGAGGCTGCGGCGGATGAGAAGACCGCGCGTCCACAGCCCCGTGCGGGTCTCGTCGTATTCGCTGGCGTCGAGATCCGCCAGCTCGCAGTAAGCCCAGTCGTACAACCGTTCGCCCTTGCTGCCCTCGCCAGCCGACAGCCGCTGCCAGACCGCATCGCCCAGACCTCGCGCAATCGCCTCGGCGGTGCCGGCCAGGAGGGGCTTGTCGCCCCACGAGCCGAAGGGATGGGTCGCGTTCACGCCGAGCACGTAGCCCTTGCCGGCGCGCCTGAGGGCGGTCTCGATTTCACCGACGCCGTAGATGCTGTCGCCTGCCACCCAGCTGAACGGCACCCCGGCAGCGATGGCCCGCTCGATCATCGCAGCCGCCAGCTGGGGCTTCGTTCTGAAGCCTGTCCCTCGAGGAACATGGGCCGTAGCCATGCGCGTCCGGTCGTCCGTCCAGGCCTTGGGGAGATACAGCGCCCGGTCGATGAAGGCATGCCCGTAGCGCGAGACATAGGCGGCAAACACGCCGATCTGGCAGTTCGTGATCTTGCCCGCCGAGCCAGTGTACTGTCGCCCAACCCCGCACGACGCCCGACCCTGCTTGAGAAAGCCGGTTTCGTCGACGACCAGAACGGCATCCAGATCACCCAGGGTCTCGACGGCGTAATCGCGCACCACATCGCGAAGCGCATCGGCGTCCCACTGCGCACGACCGAGCAGGGCCTGCTGGCGCCAGGGTCCGGGATCGCCCGCGGCCTCCGCTCGCATCCAGCCCGTCTTGCGCCGCTCAGGACCGAGCAGAGCATCCAGAAACAGCCCCGCCGAGCCTGCCATGCGGTCCTGCTGGAACAGGGGCCTAATCCGCCCCTTCACGTCCCGCAACGAAGAGGCCCACAGCTCTAGCGCCGCTTCGACCGAAACACCTGTCATCCATGATCTCCGAATCATGGTGACCCATCGATTCAGAGGTCAGACCGGACCGCAACTGTAATGCTAGGTCATCAACTCATAATCGGGTTCCGTTTTCGGGCGAAGGGTGCTTCAAGCTCCTGGGAGGAGTTGGGGATGAC
>JALYFY010000078.1 GCA_030777385.1 Pseudomonadota bacterium
CCCCGAGCGCGCAGAGCGCAATCTGGGACACAACCCGGCGCGCATGACCTTCGTAGGCCGGCCTGCTCAGGCTCTCGATGCCGAGGAACCTGCGGATCTCTGATCGCTCGCGAGCGACAGGCCGAACACCACAAGACCGGCAACGGCCAGAGCCGCTCCGACCCATCCGGTCGAGGCAAAGCCGTAGCCTGCGGCGATCGACAGTCCGCCGAGCCAGGCGCCGAGCGCATTGGCGACGTTGAAGGCGGAATGGTTCAGGGCCGCCGCCAGGGTCTGGGCATCCGCCGCCACGTCCATGAGCCGGGTCTGCAGGGCCGGACCGATGGCGACGCTGCAGCCGACCAAGAAGACGCAGGCCGAGAGCATGATGGGGTTTTCCGCCGTCAGCCAGAGGAGCGTCATCACCACAACGCTGCCCACAAGCGTGCCGCCGATGGTGGCCATCAGGTTCTTGTCGGCAAACCAGCCGCCCACGAGATTGCCCACGATCATACCGGAGCCGAACAGGGCCATCATGATCGGCACCGCGCTCTCCGGCATGCCGGCGACCTCCGTGGCCGTCGAGGCGATGTAGGAGAATACGGAGAACAGGCCGCCGAAACCTACGGCGCCGATCCCGAGGGTGAACCAGACCTGCTTGCGCTTGAAGGCGCCGAGCTCCCGCATGGGACTTGCACCCTCCTGAACCCGATCTTTCGGCAGGAACAGCCAGATCAGCGCGACCGTAAGCGCCCCAAGGAAGCCCACGGCCCCGAAGGCGATACGCCAGCTCAAGGCCTGCCCGAAGAAGGTCGCCACCGGGGTGCCGAGAAGGGTTGCGACCGTCAAACCCAGCATGACGCGTGCCACGGCCTGGGTGCGCTTGTTGGGCGGAACCAGGGAGGCCGCTACCAGCGCTGCCACCCCGAAATAGGCCCCATGCGGGAGACCGGTTAGAAATCGCAGGATCACGAAGGATTCAAAGCTTGGCGCAACCGCGCTGACCGCATTGCCGACCGCAAAGACCGCCATCAGGAGCAGAAGGAGCGTCTGGCGCGCCATCTTTGCGGCCATGACGGCAATGATCGGAGCACCGACCACGACCCCGAGCGCATAGGCGCTGATGGCATAACCGGCCTCGGGCGTCGTGATGTTGAACTCCTGGGCAAGGTTCGGCAGCAGGCCCATGATGGCGAACTCGCCGGTTCCGATCCCGAAGCTTCCGACGGCGAGCGCCAGTTCGATCAGCGCAACGGCAAGGCGGGAACGCGGGACGGCTGGAGACTTGTCCCTTGCGGCAAGACAAGCTTCCTCGGCAATGGCCATGTCGGACATGGAGCCCCCATAGTTTTCTAAGCGGCGGGTTTGAGGGACCCGCGGGGCAAACCATCGGTGTCCGTAATGATGGCTATATTGCACTGCAATAAGATTCCCGCGACCCGCCCGGATGCAGCCCAGGGCTGCGCTGGAAGACTGGAACCAGGACCATCGGCCCAGGACGTGCCGCAGCCTTATGCAAAAGTCCAAATCTTGTGCGCCATGAAACTCCACAGCATGACCACACCGGTGGTCAGCAGCTGGGCCGGTAGATAAGGCCCATCCAGCCAGACCGTGAAGGCATGCATCAAAAACCAGGTGAGCAGGAAGCCGATGAAGGCGACGACCGCAAAGCGCCAGGTCGCCTCGCGGTGGGGGCGGCTGCTCTCGTAGGTATGCCGGCGGTTGAGAGCGTAGGAGACAAGGCCGCCCGCCGCATAGCCGGCCAGGGTTGCGGGCACGGGGTGAATGCCGCCGCCTTCCACAAGGGCGATGAGGAGCCCGTAATGGGCAACCGCTGCCGCCACGCCGACACTGAAGAAGGCGGTGAACTGACGGGCCAGCGGGTGGAGGGGACGAGGTGCGGTCACGCCCTCTCGATAGCGGCTTATGCCGTGCGCGTCACCTCATGCCCTGGAGGCGACCGGCGATTCTGCGGGACACGAAACGCGGTATGAGCTTTGAGCCGAACGCCCCCGCCCTGTTGGTTGCACCCGGAATGACGATGGCCCTGCCCGCCTCGTAACCCTGGACGCCGATGCGGGCGACCTCGGCGGAGGACATGACCCCTGAGCTGAAAAGCCGCGAGTCCTTGAGCCCCGCCGTCTGCGAGAACTCGCTCTCGGTCGGCCCCGGGCAGAGCGCCGTCACCGTGACCCCATGGGGCTTGGCTTCGTCGTGCAGCGCCTCGGACAAGGACAGGACGAAAGCTTTCGTTGCGTAATAGACGGCCATGTAGGGGCCGGCCTGAAAAGCGGCGATGGACGCCACGTTGAGAATCCCGCCGCGCCCGCGTTCGATCATCCCCGGCAGCATGAGGCGGCAGAGGGAGGCCAAAGCCGTGACATTGAGGTCGATCATGGCCAACTGGCGCTCATGAGGCAGCGTGGCGAAATACCCCCGCAACCCGAAGCCGGCATTGTTGACCAGGGTATGAACCGCGATGCCCCGCTCCTGGAGCATCTCGTGGAGATCCTGGGGCGCCTCCCTGTCCCCGAGGTCGAGGGCCATGATCTCCACCGGAACCCCATAGGCCTGGCCGATCTCCTCGCTCAGGGCTTCGAGCCTCTCATGGCGCCGGGCGGTAAGGACGAGGGGGTACCCGCGGGACGCAAACACCCGCGCCAACTCCGCGCCGATCCCGCTGGAGGCCCCCGTGATCACAGTCCAGCGCGGCTCTTCGGTCATGGCCATCTTGTCCCGGCTCCATCGTTGTGCGGTTCGCAGCAAAACGTACTGCATAGGCATTGCCTGTCGAAATCATGGCTCAGGCCTTTGAATTTGCTCAAGGGCCGTGTAAGAGCCTCTCTCAACCTATAATCCGATCACATTCCGGCTGCGCTCGAAGCGCCGTAGCTCTACGGCCGCGCGGCTGGACACGCCTGGGTGGCCCAATGCCAAAGCGGACAGACATCTCTTCCATCCTCATCATCGGCGCCGGGCCGATCATCATCGGCCAGGCCGTGGAGTTCGATTATTCGGGCACCCAGGCCGTGAAGGCCCTGAAGGAGGAAGGCTACCGCATCATCCTGGTCAATTCGAACCCCGCGACGATCATGACGGACCCCGATCTCGCGCATGCCACCTATGTGGAGCCGATCACGCCGGAGATCGTCGCCAAGATCATCGAGAAGGAGCGCCCCGACGCGATCCTGCCCACCATGGGCGGCCAGACCGCGCTCAACTGCGCCCTGTCCCTTAAAAAAATGGGCGTGCTCGACCGGTTCAATGTGGAGATGATCGGCGCCACGGCGGAAGCCATCGACAA
>JALYFY010000079.1 GCA_030777385.1 Pseudomonadota bacterium
CGTCGAGGGCAACAACCTTGCCGCTCTCGTCACGGGCGCCGGGGCCGACGGCGACGATTTCGCCCTCTTGCGGCTTCTCCTTGGCGGTGTCCGGGATGATGATGCCGCCGGCCGTCTTCTCTTCGGCCTCAATGCGGCGGACGACAACGCGGTCGTGCAGCGGACGGAATTGCATGGAACTTCCCCTTTGACTGTTGGCGCAGCCCCCAATGGCCGCACCCTGGTCTCTCGGCTGTTAGCACTGTTCATTGACGAGTGCTAACGCTGGCCGCGAGATAGGCATAAGCAGCCAGGGAGTCAAGCCGCCAGAACCTGATCGATCCCAAGAACAGGGATCTTGACGCCCTATAAGGGGAGCGCATGATCGTTTCATGACCGATCTCGAAGCCATCGGCAAAACCTGCTTTGCCCTTCATGCCCGCATGACGGCCCGGATCCTAAGCCGGGCTTATGAAGCCGCCCTGCGCCCGCTTGGCCTCAAGCTTCCCCAGTTCGGCATTCTGGGCGCCATCGGCCACGGAGCCGCCATTTCAGAAACGGCGCTCGCCGAGAAGCTGGGGCTCGAGCGGACGACGCTGGTGCGCAACCTGAAGGTTCTCACACAGAACGGCTGGATCGAGCCCGTGGCGGCTGAAGGACGTGGCCTGCGACACCGGCTGACCCCCTCGGGCGAGGCTATTCTAGAGGCTGCAATTCCGCTGTGGCAGAGGGCTCAGAGCGAACTGGAAGCAAAGCTCAAGGACACAGGCCCGGAGGATGCCCGCCTCGCCATGCGCGCACTGCGCAAGGCGGCCTATACCCGCTAAGAAGCATTGCGCTCCTCTCAGCCCCGCGATACCGTGTATATGCACAGATGGAGATGACGATGGCTGAGCGGATACATGGAATCGTGTCACGGGATGTTCTGACGGCTGAGCCAGGCCTTGCCTTCCTGCGCGGCATGCTGGAGGGCCGCCACCCGGCTCCGCCTTTCTCCCGCACGACCAATGTGTACATGATCCTGGCGGAGGAAGGCCGGGTGGTCTTTGAGGGCGAGCCGACGGAAAGCTTCTTCAACCCGCTGGGTACCATCCACGGAGGATGGACCTCCGCCATTCTCGACAGCGCCATGGCCTGCGCCGTTCACTCGACGCTGAATGCCGGCCAGGGCTACACCACGGTGGAGATGAAGCTCAACTTCGTCCGGCCGATCCTGCCGAACACCGGCAAGGTTACCTGCGAGGGGGTTCTCATCCACCGCGGAGGGACACTTGCGACTTCCGAGGGCAAGCTGTTCGACGCCAAGGGCCGGCTTCTGGCCCACGGCACCGAGACCTGCATGATCTTCAGCGCAGCGGCCAGCAAGGCCGCTTAACGCTTAGAGGTCAGCATGGCGGCGCCGACGATCAAGAGACCGCCGCCGAGCGTCGCCCAGGTCGGGATTTCGCTGAACACCCCGTAACCGATCAGCACCGCCCAGATGAGCGCGGTGTATTCGAGAGGAGCCAGCCGAGCTGCCTCCGCCTTGGCATAGGCCGTTACCATGAGCATGTGGCCCATGAAGCCCAACAGGCCCATGAGCATGAACCAGGCCATGTGGGACAGGTCGAGGGGCTGCCAGATAAAGGCCGCGAAGGGGGCCACCAGAATGGCTGGGCCGACATTCTGGAAGACGACGATGTGCAGGAACTTGTCGCGCTGCGCCCGCTGGCGCAGCAGCACGAGGCTGAGCGCATAGGTGACGGCCGAGGTCAGCGCTGCCCCGACTCCTGTCCAGGAGCGCGCCGCATCCGCCTCCGCGCTCTGCCCCAGGACCACGATGAGTGTCCCGGCAAAACCGATGACAATGGCGACGATGATCCTGGCATCCACCCTTTCTTTCAGCATCAGGAGACCGAAGAGGGCGATGAACATGGGCGAAAGGAACGACAGGACGAGGGTTTCGGCGAGCGGCAGTTGCCCTAGGGCATAGAAGAAGCTGACAGCGGTCACCACCGCGATGACGGACCGGATCGCATTGGCCAGCACCGTCTCGCGGCTGGGCCAGCCGGGCCGCATCACGGACACCACGCCGATCACGATGAGACTGCCGCAGGCAAAGCGCAGGAAGGCAACCTGAAAGATAGGGTAGAAGGCAGCCATCCCCTTGATGACTGCATCCATGATGGACAGGACCGCGATGCCCGCGGCAGCCCGCAGGGCGGGACCGAACTGCATGATCTCACAACGATGTGAATGAGGTATCCGGGATGGACGCCGTCTGAGCGGTAACGCTCTTACAGCACTTTCCCCAAGGGTTCATCCATCCTTTCAGCCTGTCGACAGGAAAGCGCTCCTTTGGCGTCTGTTTAAATTCAGCGAGCTTGGCGGAAACAAATGCCCCGCTTGCCGTTAATTCTGCAAAACATAGACACAGGATGCTTCAATGCGCGCTTGGATCCCTTGCTCTGCAATGCTTTTGGCCGTCCTTATTCCGGCTGCCGCCTCGGCGCAGCCGATGGCAAGGAACGGCGGTTTTTACGGCAACACCTACATCGCTCCGGGCTACGATTATCCCTATGCCCAGGCGGAAGACGGCTACGACGAGGACTACCCGCTTGTCACCCGTCCGTCCTCCCGCACCCGGGCCTATCAAGCCCAGCGGACGGTCAGCTATCCGTACGATGTGCGCTCCACCGGCAGCGTAACCGCATCCCTGCCGCAGGATTACGGGAACGGCACAGGCTACGACAACAGCATCGATTATGCGATCGCGCCGGAGTTCCAGCGCCAGCTCGTTTCCTATCAGGGCCGGGAGCGGCCGGGCACGATCGTCGTCGATACGAACAACAAGTTCCTCTACCTCGTGCAGGACGGCGGACGCGCCATCCGCTACGGCATCGGCGTCGGCCGCGAAGGCTTCGAGTGGAGCGGACGCCAGACCGTTTCGATGAAGCGCGAATGGCCATCCTGGCGTCCGCCGGCCGAGATGCTGCGCCGTCGTCCCGACCTTCCGCGCTTCATGGAAGGCGGTCCGGACAACCCGCTCGGCGCACGCGCCCTCTATCTCGGCTCCTCGCTCTACCGCATCCACGGCACCAACGAGCCGCATACCATCGGGCAGGCCGTCTCCTCGGGCTGCATTCGGATGCTCAACGACGATGTGGTCGATCTCTATAACCGCGTGAAGGTGGGAACGCAGGTCATCGTGATCTAATCCTGCGGCATCACCCTTGTCTCACGATGGCCGGGCTCGTCCCGGCCATTAATATTTATAATCGTGTATCGGCTGGCTCCTCCATCACCAGGCGCTTGATCTTTCGAAAGTGATCGGAATGGCCTTCATCCTCGCAGGCGTGCTGATCATCAACCTGTTGTCGAGGACGGCAAGCCATTGAAACGAAAACGCCCGCCTTCTGGCGGGCGCCTCTGAATATTTCTAGCCGATCTAGGCCCAGTCGCCCTGGTCGCCGCCATCGCCGCCGAAGTCGGAGAAATCGTCCTGGCCGCCGGGCTGGTTGGCATCCTGGTAGAGTGAGTCCGTGATGCCGCCTGAGCCGGCATCGGCAGCCTGATCGGCTCCACCCGTGTCGGCCAGGGCCGATTTGTCGCCAGCGGCATCGTTGTTGCCGTCGAAGGCGCTGGTCAGGGCGTTGGCGATCATCATGCCGCCCGCCACACCGGCTGCCGTTGAGAGAGCAGTCTGCAGGAAGCCGCCGCCGCCCCGCTGCATCATGCCGCCTCCACCCCACGGACCACCGGGTGTTCCGCCCATCATGCCGCCTTGAGGCGCACCGTAATGCTGCTGGGAGGGATGCTGGCGGGAGCCGCCCCAGGGCGAGGCCTGACGGGCGGGAGGCGTATTGTAGGCAGGCTCGGGCGGGCGTGAACCGCCGCCGAAGATGCTGGACAGAAAGCCACCGGCTTGCGGCCGGCGGCTGGCCTGATCGAGCTCGGCCCGCAGGCGCTCGTTCTCAGCCTGAAGGTTGGCGAGGGCCTGCTCCTGAACGTAGACGGCCTGCGCCATGGCATAGGGCGCATAGGGCTGCTCGCGCAGCTTGTCGGCGATAAAGCGCTCGGTCTCCGGATCGCGCGGCTGGTGTGCCACCTGCTCGAGGCGTCGGAAGATATCGCTGATGACCTGACGTTCCTGATCGTTCATGGCAAGCCTCCTTCGACATGGTCGTTGGGGACTGATGTAAGCACGGCCCGGCAGTTTGTTAGGGGGCCACAAGGCCAAGTTTGCGCATATTGCGCAGGGCCTGCGGGGCGATGTCCTCCAGGTCAGAGAGCGGACGCCACTCAGCGCCATGCACCTCCGACAGATCGGGGTGGATCGCGCTGTCTTCCTGCGCCCTCACCACATAGCGGACATCATGATGCCAATGCTCCGGCTCGCCCCGTGCGGGTCGGGCCGGGATGGAATGGCTATCGATATCGACCGGCAGGCCGGATACCTGGTGCCACGGATCGATCATGAGCTCCTGCATTCCGGTTTCCTCCACCGCCTCCCGCAAGGCGGAGCCTGCAAGATCGTCCGGCGGCTCATAGTGACCGCCCGGCTGCAGCCAGCGCCCAAGGGAGCGGTGATGGATAAGCAGGATCTTTCGCCCCTGCCGATCCAGGATGAAGGCCGAGGTGGTGACGTGGCCCGGAAAGGTGCGGCGAGAATGAATATCATCCCCGCTCGCGATCTGCCGTCGCAGGAGGGCATGCCTGTTGTCGGGCACAGCAAAGGCGCGGGCGTGATGGTCGAGGATCGTTCCCACATGATGCCGGAAGGCAACCGGATCGAAGTTCAAAGGGAGTTCTCCAAGGTGGTCTAGCCTTCCATCACTTTGGCGAAAGCATCCTTGTAGTCGGGATGCCAGCGCGACAGAGGCGGCCGGTTCGCGACAATGTCCTCGGCGGCCCAGCGGATGCGCTTCTCGTCCATCTCCCGCGTGGTCTCGTTGTCCGGGCACAGCACATAGAAGTCACCGCGTTCCAGAGCTGTGAGCAGGAAGTCGATCACCTGCTCCGGCGCCCAGGCGCCTGCAGGCTTCTCGGTCACGCCCCTGGCTTTGGTAAAGCCGGTATAGACGAAACCCGGAATGAGAAGGTGCGCGGTGACTTGGGCTTCGGGCGTGTTGCGCAGCTCATGGGCGAGTGCCTCGGTGACCACCTTCACGCCGGCCTTGGATAGGTTGTAGGCCGTATCGCCCGGAGGGGTGGTGATGCCCTGTTTCGAGCCTGTATTGATGATCGCGCAAGGGGTGTTCTGCTCGATCATGGCGGGCGCGAAAACCTGCACGCCGTTGATCACACCCCAGAGGTTGGTCTCGATGATCGAGCGCCAGCGCTCCGAAGAGCCGAAGAGTTTACCCCCACCCTCGGTGCCGGCATTGTTCATGAGCAAGGCCACTTCGCCGAAGGCGGCATAGACCGTGTTCTTCAGGTTCTCCACATCCTCGCGCCGGCTGACGTCGGCTGCCACCGCAAGAACGTTCTCGGGTCTGCCTGCAACGCTGACCACCTCCGCCGCACTCTGCTGCAGGGCCTCACCCGCAAGATCCGCAAGGCAGACCCTCATCCCCATGCCTGCAAAGCGCTTGGCGGCGGCCAGCCCGATACCGCTTGCGGCCCCGGTGATGACGGCGACGCGGTTTGGAGCAATCGCAGGATGATGGGCCATCGCGTGTATCCCTTGTTCAATAGACGACAGGAGCACAAGGTGGCGCGCCGGCAGACATTCGCCAGGGGTCGGCGGCCTGGGATTGCAAGGGTTCTCAGTAGGCGCGTAAAGGAAAAGCCCCGCAGTAAGCGGGGCTTCGAAGACCGATGGCTACTCGCCGTCGGAAGATTTCAGAGGCCTGACATTCGTCTCGATCTCGTCCTCGTCGAAGAGAGACGGGTCGTCCTCCTGCGCGTCGAGGCGGGTCTTCTTGCGCAAGGCGATGTATTTCTTCTGGATCTTCACCCGGCTTTCGCGGGCAATCTCCAGGGCGCCCTGTATGAGGGAGCGCTCGGCCTTCTCGTTCTGCAGCTCTTCCGTGAGGCGGCGATTGGCGGCCTCCAGGGTGCTCCGCTCCTGCTCGAACCGCTTTGAGAGCTGGTCGATGCGCTCGGAGAGGCTTGCCACCTTGTTGTCCGAGCTTTCGATCTGGAAGTCTTTGGCCGCCATGGCCTTGCCCAGCATCTCCACACGCTCCTGCAGCTCGATGCGCGAGCGCTGGAGTTCGTTGACCATGGCCACCTGACGCTCGACCTCCTGCTGAGTCGCCTCCAGGCGCCGGTCGATGGTGTTCTTCTCGATTGTGGTCTCTTTCAGGGTGCGCTCGACGCCGCGCAGGGCCTCGTTCTTGTCGCGGAGCTGATCGCGGGTATGGGCCAAGATCTTGTCGGTCGCGGAAAGTCGCGACGTGAGCCCTTCGATCTTCATGTCGAGGGACGAAAGATCCGTCTGATGGGCTGAGCGCTCGGAGTCGATCTGCGCCTCCAGGCGCTGGCGCAGCACCTGCTCGGCCATGAGCTTGGTTTCGAGCTCCGAGGCGCGCTGGCGGGTAGCCTCGAGCTGCGTCTCCTGCTCGCCGTAGCGGTTTGTGAGACTGGAGAGCCGGTAGTTCTGCTCCTCCGCCACCTTCTGCAGTCGCTTGACCTCGTGATCGAGCAGGCCGTTGCGCTCGCGGGTCTCTATGAGCTCCCGCTCCGCGCGGGCCACCGTCTGGTCCGCCTCCTGCGCTTCAAGGCGCAGGGCCTGGTTCTCTTCCGTGATGTTGCGGGCGCGTTCGGTCTCGATGGAGAGCTGGTTTTCAAGGTCGGCGACAATTGCCTCCTTGTCCTTTACGTTGAGGCGCAGGTCCTCGATGAAGGAGTCCTGCTCGCGGACCTTGGCCTCGGCCTTGCGTAGCTGGGAGACGGCAGCGTTCAGGTCGTCCACCGTCCGGGCGTGGAGGCTGCCGAGATCGCCGAGTTCCCGGCGCAGGGCTGTTGCGGTCTCCGTCTCCTGCTTGAGCACGGCCTCAGTTTCGAGGAGCCTGGATTGGAGCTGCGGGTAACTGCGGATGAGGTCGCTTACCGGCTCGCTCAGGAGAGCGAAGTCCTCCTTGAGGCTGCGGATCTCCTCCAGCCGGTCGATCATGTTGGCGAAGCGGACGCGGATCAGCTCGTTCTTTTGGCCGACCGTGTCGAGGGTAGCGTTGGGGCGGACGACGATGGTCTCGCCCTTCTCAGGCGGAGCAACAGAAACGGCGGTAGCATCTACAGGCTCACTCCCCTCGAACAGAGAGCCTGTTGCGGTCTCATCCTGCTTCTTGCCGAACCGGCTTCTGAATGACGTCCAACCCGAAGACATGGTGCCGCCCCTTGCGCCCCTGGAAATTCACACTTTCCTGACCTTTTAGCGCAGTGCCAAAAGCTTTGGAAACAAAATTTCGTTGCGTAAGAGTGTAGCAGGCCTACTCTGCGGCCATGGTTAACGTCCCTGAGACGCGGCTCTGAAAACCAGCAGCCTCGAGCGCCTCCGGCATCGGACCGCCTGTCGCCCAGTCGAGAAGCTCGACCGTATGGACGATGGGGATCTCGGTTCCCTTCCCGATCTGGGTCATGCAGCCGATATTGCCGGTGGCGATGAGATCGGGCTTCGTGCGCTCGATATTGGCGACCTTGCGGGCCCGCAGCTGGGCGGCGATCTCGGGCTGGAGCAGGTTGTAGGTCCCCGCCGACCCGCAGCAGATATGGCCTTCCGGCACATCCTTCACGGTAAAGCCCGCCTGCTTCAGGAGCGTCTTCGGCTCGGTGCGGATGGCCTGCCCGTGCTGCATGGAGCAGGCGGAATGGTAGGCCACCACCAGATCCGTCTCGCGCACCGGCTCCGTGAGCTTCAGGCTCAGCACATATTCGGTGACATCCTTGGTGATGGCCGATACGCGGGCCGCCTTCTCGGCATAGTCCGGGTCCTCCCGGAACATGAATCCGTAGTCCTTGATCGTCGTGCCGCAGCCGGAAGCCGTGATGACGATGGCGTCCAATCCCTCGCCATCCATCTCGGCAATCCAGGCATCGATGTTGCGCTTGGCGAAGCCATGGGCCTCCTCGTCGCGGCCCATGTGATGAACCAGCGCCCCGCAGCACCCCTCCCCCTTCGGCTGGACCACGTCGATGCCATGGCGGTTGAGCAGCCGAATGGCGGCCTCGTTGAAGCCGGGCTTGAGCACCGGCTGGGCGCAGCCCGACAGGATGGCGACCCGGCCCCGGCGCTCGCCATGCGCCTGAAACGTGCCCGGTGCTTCGAAAGGAGAGCGGGCCGGAACCCGTGCCGGCGCCAGCTCGATCATGGCCTGCAGGCGGTTCCCGACGAGCGGCAGGGCGCCGATCAATCCCTTGAAGGGCTTTGCCAGCAGCGCCGCGCCGACTGCGAAGCGGAATCGGTTGGGATAGGGCAGCACATTGGCGAGAACGGAACGCAGGAGCCGGTCGTGCCAAGGCCGCGTATAGGTGGCCTCGATATAGGCGCGGGCATGATCGACCAGGTGCATGTAGTGCACGCCGGACGGACAGGTGGTCATGCAGGACAGGCAGGAGAGGCAGCGGTCGATATGCTTCACCACCTCGGGAGAGGCAGGCTTCCCGCTCTCCAGCATGTCCTTCATCAGGTAGATGCGTCCGCGCGGAGAATCGAGTTCATCGCCGAGCAGAAGATAGGTTGGGCAGGTGGCGGTGCAGAAGCCGCAATGAACGCAGGTCCGGAGAATC
>JALYFY010000080.1 GCA_030777385.1 Pseudomonadota bacterium
CGACCGTTCTGGGCCCAGGTTCGGATGCCTTCCACTACGATCACCTGCATCTCGATCTGGCGCGGCACGATCCCCGCGGTGAGCGACGCGTCTGCAAGCCGATTCTCAAGTTCGAGCCGCGAATCGATCCTGAGCGGAGCCGCGAGGTTCTTCAAAGCGTGGCAGGAGCCGGCGATCTGTCGCCTGTCGATCTGGAGCAGGACATATCGGAAGGCGAAGGATATGAGCCCGCACCGCCTGCCTCGTCGGTGAGGTCCCCCATAGCGCCTCCTCCCGTGTCCGCCCCGGCATCACCGCCCTTGGCGCCGCGCTATTCCGCCAATGGAGGCTATGCGGCCGATTTGCCAGGCCCGGGCGCAGGGTCGCCGCGGACTGCTCCCGCGCTGCCTCACGGGCAGCCGCCGCTACGACCGATGAGCCGGTCCCCGGAGCAGACCTATGCGCCGTCCGCCAATGGCCGCCCTCGAACGGGCGAGCCGATGGTGCTGAACAGTCACGGGATCTATTAAACCGCAAGCGGAGCCTTGACGTTCTTTTGCTTCCCCCACATGGTCGACGTTATAAAGACCGAAGATCTGTTGGAGCATTGGAATGAAGTGGCTGGCGGCTTTTATCTCCTGCATGCTGTTGAGCGCACCGGCGCTTGCTCGCGAGATAACCCCGGCGGAGCGGCGCGAGGAGCCCTTCGACGCATCGCTCCCGGCCTGCGCCGATCCTTCGGTGCTTCACGACATCTCCTCGAATTTCGAGAACAAGGAATACCGGTTCTGGAATTCCAATCTCAAGATCGTCAGCTTTGAGCGGGTGCAGCAGGTGGCATGGCGTCCCTGGGGCCTCGACTACATTCCCCGCCGCTACTGCACCGGCACCGTGATCGTGTCCGACGGCTACAAGCGCAAGATCAACTTCTCGATCCGTGAGGACCTCGGCTTCATCGGCATTGGCTGGGATACGGAAGCCTGCGTGGACGGCCTCGACCGTCATTATGCCTTCGCGCCTCATTGCAAGCAGGCTGCTCCTTGATCCTGCGCCGGTGCTTGGCCTTTGCGGGCGCCTGCCTTCTCTCGGTTTTCCCATCTGCGGCCCAATCTCCCCGGGAGGCGAGAGGCGCGCCTATGGGGCAGTTCGACTTCTATGTGCTGGCCCTGTCCTGGTCGCCCGGCTTCTGCGAGAACAGCGGCAGCCGGAGCCGGCAATGCGACAGCGGCACTGGGCTTGGCTTCGTAACCCATGGCCTCTGGCCGCAGAAGGAGCAGGGCTATCCAAGCTTCTGCGAGCCCGGTGGGCGTTTCGTGCCGCAGGCGGCCGTTGCCGAAGCCAGCGGCTTATTTCCCGACGACAATCTGGCCCGCTATCAGTGGCGCAAGCATGGAACCTGTACGGGCGAAACGCCGAGCGGCTATTTCCGGGCCGTCCAGCGGGCTCGCGATCTCGTGCGTATCCCGGATGGCTTCAAGTCGTTGGACAGCAGGTCCAAGGTGCTTCCGAGCGAGATCGAACGGGCCTTCATGGCCACCAATCCGGGTTTGCGGGCCGACATGATCTCGGTTTCCTGTGGACGGCGTATCTTCCAGGAAGTACGCATCTGCCTCGACAAGGATCTTCGCGGGTTCCGCCAATGCCCCGAGGTCGACCGCGACGGCTGCCGCTCGGGCGAGATCACGGTCCCGGCGGTCCGATAGGACGACGATGAATTATCGCCATGCATTTCACGCCGGCAATTTTGCCGATGTCATGAAACACGCTCTCCTGGTGCGGATCTTGGCCTATCTCCAGCGCAAGGACACGCCGCTTCGCGTCATCGACACCCATGCGGGGATCGGCCTCTACGATCTTGCCGGCGACGAGGCTGGGCGGACCGGCGAGTGGGCTGAAGGCATCGGGCGTTTGCACGAGGCTTTCACGCCTGAGGTGGAGGGGATCCTCGCACCCTACCGGGATGTGGTTGCAAAGGTGCGCGCAAGGCATGGCGACACCGCTTATCCCGGGTCGCCGGCAATCGTGCGCGAACTCCTGCGGCGGCATGACCGCGGCGTCTTCGTGGAACTGCATCCGGCCGACCATGCGGTGCTGAACGAGGCCTTCAACGAGGTCACGAACCTCAAAGTGATGCATCTCGATGGTTGGACGGCGCTTCATGCTCTGATCCCGCCTAAGGAGAAGCGGGGGCTCGTTCTGATCGACCCGCCCTATGAACAGCCGAACGAACTGGAGAGGCTTGGCACGGAGCTTCTCGCAGCGCTCAAGAAATGGCCGACAGGCGTCTATGCCGGCTGGTATCCGGTCAAGGATGCCGGGCCTGTCGATGCGGTTGCGGCCAGACTGCATCGGGAGAGCCCCCGCCCCGGCCTGCGTATCGAGCTTTATGTGGACGATCCCCGCGATCCGACCCGGCTCAACGGCAGCGGACTCTTCGTGCTCAATCCCCCCTGGTCCCTGCAGCAGGAAGCGGAAACGCTTCTGCCGGCTCTGGCGGAGCGGCTGTCGCGCAGCGGCTACGGCGCTTATCGCTGTGAAGCCTTCGGACCGCCTTCATAAAACCGATTGCCGCTTGAGCCCCGGGCGTTCATGAATCCTGCCGGTCTTTCGACAGGATTCACAACATGATCGTTCTCCGCTCTTCCCCCGCATCGCCCTTTGGCCGGAAGGTCAAGCTCTCCGCATCGATCCTCGGCCTGTCCGAACGGATCCAGATCGTCGATGCGGATACCCTGAACCCCGAAGATTCCATTCGCCAGCAGAATCCCCTGGGCAAGATCCCGGCCCTGATCCTGGAGAGTGGTGAGGTGCTCTATGATTCACGCGTCATCGTGGATTACCTGGATCATCTGGCCGGAGGCGGGCAGATCATCCCGGGCGGCGAGGAGCGGTTCACCGCCCTGCGCGATCAGGCGCTGGCGGACGGGATCGCAGATGCGGCCCTGCTGCAGGTCTATGAGGGCCGCTTCCGGTCTGCGGAGAAGCATGAGCCGAAATGGGTCGAGCACCAGGCGGATAAAGTGCAGCGCGGCCTCGCCCATGCGGAAGTCCACCTGTCTGCACCCGGCCAGAAAATGCACATCGGTCAGATCGCTCTTGCCTGTGCGCTGGGCTATCTCGATCTCCGCTTCGGCGGACGGTGGCGCGAGAACCATCCAAAGCTGGTGGCATGGCTCGCCGATTTCGAAGCCCGGGTGCCAGCCTTCGCCAAGACCAAGGTGATGCCTTAAACGAAAAGGCCCGGGTTTCCCCGGGCCTTTTCTGTCTCAGGTGAGACGGATCTTAGTAGGTGCCGAACTTGTAGCTCAGGCCAACACGAACCGTGTGGAACTCGATTTCGTTGTCGCCGAGATCGACATCGTTGAACACGTTGCTACCACCATCGAAATTGGTGTAGCGGTACTCGAGGCGGGTCGTCAGGTTGTTGGTGAA
>JALYFY010000081.1 GCA_030777385.1 Pseudomonadota bacterium
GCTGCTCGCCGCCGGAGAGCTCGCCGGGACGATGATCGAGGCGCTTGCCCAACCCTAGGAAGGTCAGGAGTTGCGTTCCGCGATCCTGCGCTTCCGCCTTCGACAGGCCGCGGATGAGCTGAGGGATCACAACGTTTTCGAGCGCCGAGAACTCCGGCAGGAGGTGGTGAAACTGGTAGACGAAGCCCAACTCCTCGCGGCGGACGCGGGTGCGCTCCTGGTCGTCCATTGCCGCTGTCGGCTTCGAGCCAACGAACACCTCTCCGCCATCCGGCTTCTCGAGCAGCCCCGCCAGGTGCAGCAGGGTCGACTTTCCCGTTCCCGAGGGGGCGACGAGCGCCACGATCTCGCCGGGCCAGATGGCAAGATCGGCACCGCGCAGCACTTCGAGGAAGCTGTCCCCTTGCGGGTAGCGACGCTCGACTTTCGAGAGATGCAATGCGGGTTGGGATTGGGCGGGGGACATTCTCAACCGTAGCGCAAAGCCTCGACCGGATCGAGTTTCGCGGCCCGCCAGGAGGGATAAAGGGTTGCCAGCAGCGACAGCACCATCGCCATGATGAGGATGGTGGCCACTTCCGTCGGGTTCACCTCGGCAGGCAGACGGCTCAGGAAGTAGAGTTCCGCCGGAAAGAGGTTCGTGTTCGTGAGCGTCGAGATGAAGTCGCGGATCGTCTCGACATTGAGCGCCAGAAGCAATCCAAGCCCGAATCCCGCGATGGTTCCGACAATGCCGATAGACGCGCCTGTAATCAGGAACACGCGCATGACGGCGCCGCGGGTCGCTCCCATGGTGCGCAGGATCGCGATGTCCTCCGACTTGTCCTTCACGAGCATGATGAGGCCGGAGATGATGTTCAGCGCCGCCACCAGCACGATGAGGGTGAGGATCAGGAACATCACGTTCCGTTCGACCTCGAGCGCGCCGAAGAAGGTTCGGTTGCGCTGCCGCCAGTCGGTCATGAGAATCGGGCGAGCGGCCGCCTCCTCGATGGCCGCACGGGCCTCGTCCACCCTGTCGGCGTTGTCGAGATAGACCTCGATCAGCTGCACGTCGCCCTGGCGGTTGAAGTAGTTCTGCGCCTCGGTCAGGGGCATGAACACGAAGGTCGAATCGAACTCCGACATGCCGATCTCGAAGATCGCTTTGACCGGATATCCTTTAACCCTCGGCGCGGTGCCGAAGGGCGTTGCAGCCCCTCGAGGCGTGATGAGCGTGAAGGTGTCGCCCGCCTGAAGCGACAGGGATTCGGCCAGACGCCGCCCGATGGCAATGCCCTCGCCTTCCTCGAAATTCTCAAGGGTGCCCTGGCGCAGATTGCCCGCAACATGCTCGATCTTGCGAAGATCTTCCGGGCGGATGCCGCGCACGAGGACGCCGCTGCCGTTGTACTGCGACGAGCCGAAAGCCTGCCCCTCCACAAGGGGAATCGCGCGCCGAACACCGGGAACGGCGGCGATGCGGGCCGCAACCTCCGGGTAATCGGTGAGCGGGCTCTCGAGCGGCGCCACGAAGATGTGGCCGTTGATGCCGACGATCTTGTCGAGCAGCTCCTTGCGGAAGCCGTTCATGACCGACAGCACCACGATGAGCGTGGCGACGCCCAGCATGATGCCGAGGAAGGAGAAGCCGGCGATCACGGAGACGAAACCCTCCCGCCGCCGCGTGCGCAGGTAGCGCCCGGCGAGCATCCACTCGAAGAGCGAGAAGGGTTTGGTTCCTGTTGTCGCCGTCTTGGCCATAGCGGGTTATTTAGAGGCTGAGAGACGCGCGACCACATCCTCGAGCGAGAGATGCTCGCGCTCGCCGGTGGCGCGGCGCTTCAGCTCCACCTTGCCTTCGGCAAGACCCTTCGGGCCGATCAGCACCTGCCATGGCACGCCGATGAGGTCGGCCGTCGCGAACTTTCCGCCCGGACGCTCGTCGCGGTCGTCGTAGAGCACGTCGCGGCCGGCGGCATTCAGCTCAGCGTAGAGCCTCTCGCAAGCGCCGTCCGTGCCAGCATCGCCTGCCTTCAGGTTCAGGATCGCCACATCGAAGGGAGCAACAGCCTCCGGCCAGATGATGCCGTTCTCGTCATGGCTTGCTTCGATGATGGCGGCGATCAGGCGGCTCGGGCCGATGCCGTAGGAGCCCATATGCACGTCCCGCTCCTGCCCGTCCGGCCCCATGACCCGGGCGCCCATGGGCTCGGAATATTTGGTGCCGAAATAGAAGATATGGCCGACTTCGATGCCGCGGGCCGACATCTTCTTGTCCGCCGGAATGGCCTCGAAAGCGGCCTCGTCGTGCATCTCGGAGGTGGCGGCGTAGAGCGAGGTCCACCGGTCGACGATGCCCTGCAGGCCGGGGATGCTGTCGAAGTCCGTGTCGACCGCCGGGATATCGTAGTCGAGGTAGTCCGCGTGGCAGAAGACCTCGCTCTC
>JALYFY010000082.1 GCA_030777385.1 Pseudomonadota bacterium
GATCCGCAACGCGCATCGCCTGAAAGGCATCCCGGGCGTGATCATCCAGGGCCGCTACGACATGGCTACGCCGCCCAAGACCGCCTGGGATCTGCACCAGGCCTGGCCCGAGGCGAGGTTTATCATGGTGCCGGATGCGGGCCATGCGGTCAGCGAACCGGGCATCACGCATCATCTCATCGAGGCGACTGACGCTTTCGCGAGGGGGTGAAGATTCCGGTCATCCCGGACAGCGTGAGCCGAACCGGGATGACGCTCTTGCGCCTTACTTCGCCGTCCAGCCGCCATCCATCGACAGGTTGGCGCCGGACATCTGGCTTGCCGCATCCGAGCACAGGAAGACGGCGAGCGCCGCCACCTGCTCGACGGTCACGAACTGCTTGGTGGGCTGCGCCTCGAGAAGCACGTCGTTGATCACCTGCTCCTTGGTGAGACCCCGCGCCTTCATGGTGTCGGGGATCTGCCTTTCGACCAGCGGCGTCCACACATAGCCGGGGCTGATGCAGTTCACCGTGATGCCGTGGGTCGCCACTTCGAGCGCCACCGTCTTTGTGAGACCTGCGATGCCGTGCTTGGCGGCCACATAAGCCGACTTGAAGGGGGAAGCCACCAGGGAATGCGCCGAGGCCGTGTTGATGATGCGGCCCCATTTGCGGGCCTTCATGCCCGGCACGGCGGCGCGGATCGCATGGAAGGCCGATGTGAGGTTGATCGCGATGATCTGGTCCCATTTCTCGACCGGAAAATCCTCCACCGGCGAGACGAACTGAATGCCCGCATTGTTGACGAGAATGTCGACGCTCCCGAAGGTGGTTTCCCCGAGGCGGATCATCTCCTCGATCTCGTCGGCCTTCAGCATATTGGCAGGCGAATAGACGGCCTTGACGCCGAACTCGCTTTCGATGCCGGCGCGGGTCCTCTCGATCTCAGTCGCGTCGCCGAGGCCGTTGATGACAACGTTCGCGCCCTCCTTGGCGAGGGCGCGGGCGATGGCAAGGCCGATGCCGCTGGTCGAGCCGGTCACGACGGCTGTCTTGGATGTCAAAGTCATGGTCTACTCCGCATGGGCCTGAGCTCAGGCATCAGATGTGAGGTGGCATAGCACAAACGATGAGGAGAGGTTGAGCCTAGCAAAAAGGCTGATGGGGGGACATGCCTCGCTCCTGCGATCCCATGTCCTGAATGCATGACCATCGCGCCCTTCCCTGCCGTTGAATGACGAGCCCCGATGTGAGAGGTCTGGTAACGTTTCGGTCCATCGAATGGGGGCGTGGTGACAACACCCAAAATCCTTCCCTGCGGCGACAGCGCCGTGACCGTCGAGTTCGGCCACACCATCGATCCGTCCATCAACGGCATGGTTCTGGCCCTCGACGACCTCGTCCGCGCCCGTGCCCCGACCGGCCTGATCGAGACGGTTCCCACCTACCGCTCGCTCACGGTGCAGTTCGATCCGGTTGCAACCGATTACGATGCTCTCATCGGATTCTTGAACGATGCCGCCAAGGATATTGCGCCTCGCGAGGCTATTGGCCGGCGCTGGCGGGTGCCGGTTGTCTATGGGGGCGAACACGGGAGCGATCTGGAGGAGGTCGCAGAGGTCCATGGTCTGACGCCCCACCAGGTGATCGAGATTCACTCCTCCGCAATCTACCGCATCTACCTGATCGGCTTCCTGCCGGGCTTCACCTATCTCGGCGGGCTCGACAAGCGGATCGCCACATCCCGCCGGCTTCATCCCCGCGCCAAGATCCCTTCCGGCACGATCATGATCGGCGGCGAGCAGGCCGGCATCGCGCCCATGGATATGCCGAGCGGATGGCACAACCTGGGCCGCACACCAGTGCGCACCTATGCGCCGGAGCGGGACCCCGCATTTCTATTCGCGGCCGGCGACGAACTCGTTTTCGAGCCCATCGACGCCTCGCGATGGGAGGCATTGGAGAAGGCAGCCCTTGCAGGCGAGCCGGTGGCCGAGGAGGTACGCCCATGATTGATCTCGTGGTGAAAGCCTGCGGTCCCATGACGACCCTGCAGGATCGCGGGCGTCTCGGCTATCAGCGCTTCGGGGTCTCCCCTTCCGGCGCCATGGACCGTCGCGCGCTTGCGATGGCGAATGTTCTCGTGGGCAATCCGCCTGAGACAGCCGCCATCGAGTTCATGAATCTTGGCGGTGCGTTCATGGCCGAGGGAGGCGACCTTTGCGTTGCCCTGGTCGGGGCAGGATCGTCCTTGAGCATCGACGGCACGGCGGTTGCCTCTCAGACCTCCGTGCTCCTCAATGAGGGGCAAACCCTGGAGGTGGGGCACCCACGAACGGGCACTTTCGCCTATTTGGCTATAGCAGGAGGGTTTGGCGTCGAGCCCCAGCTCGGTAGCCTCTCCTTTCATCTGC
Source organism: Pseudomonadota bacterium (assembly GCA_030777385.1). Lineage (GTDB taxonomy): Bacteria > Pseudomonadota > Alphaproteobacteria > Rhizobiales > Beijerinckiaceae > Microvirga. Next base: position 2,396 of record JALYFY010000082.1, read on the forward strand.
GCTCTCGTCTCGGCGGCCTGAACGGCACTTCCCTGAAGGCGGGAGACCGCCTCCCCTGCGGCGCGGCTCCGGTTGGCGAGCCGATGCAGCTGGCGCTGGCACTGCCTGAAGAGGCTGGACACATCCGCGTCATGCTGGGCCCCCAGGACGATTATTTCACGCCGGAAAGTATTTATTTGCTCCAGGAAAGTGAATTCACCATCAGCTCCCAGGCCGACCGGATGGGGTTTCAGCTGACCGGCCCGCGGCTTGAGCACGCCAAAGGCTTCAACATCGTCTCGGACGGCATCGTAGACGGCCATATCCAGGTGCCGGGCAGCGGCCAGCCCATCGTGCTCATGCGTGACAGGCAGACGGCAGGCGGGTATCCGAAGATCGCCACCGTGATCAGCGCCGATCTCGCCCGGTTTGCGCAAATGCGCCCAGGAACGGCCGTGCGTTTCAAGATCGTGCAGCGGGACGAAGCCGTTGCAGCGGCGCGACAGCTCAGGGATTGGATCGCCGCCTTGCCATCGCACCTCACGCCCGTTCGGTTCGATCTCACGACGGAGCATCTGCTGAGCCGGAATCTGATAGGCGGAATGGTAAACGGCCTGGCGCCTGCCGCTGCGGACCAAACTCCCTGAGGGAAAGGGCGACGCCAGCGCGACGCCCACTCCCGTTCTACTTTGTCGCGACGCCGCTCGCCTCTATGCGGTCCGGAGCACCTGCGGCTTTGGCCTCGCGGCGACGGGCGTGCAGAACCCATTCGGTGTAACCGTTGGGCTGCTCGGCACCTTTGAAGATCAGGTCGCAGGCGGCCTGGAAGGCGGACCCGTCGAAGCTTGGCGCCATCGGGCGGTAGAGCGGATCGCCCGCATTCTGCCGGTCGACCACCTCCGCCATGCGGCGCAAGGTCTGCATCACCTGTTCCTGTGTGACGATGCCGTGGCGCAGCCAGTTCGCAAGGTGCTGGCTTGAGATGCGCAGGGTTGCGCGATCCTCCATGAGACCGACATCGTGGATGTCCGGCACCTTGGAGCAGCCAACCCCCTGGTCGATCCAGCGCACCACATAGCCGAGGATGCCCTGGCAGTTGTTGTCGAGTTCCTGCTGTACCGCATCGGGTGCCCAGTTGGACTGCGACTCCGGGATGGTCAGGATATCGGAGAGCTTGGCGCGCGAACGCGTCTTCAGC
>JALYFY010000083.1 GCA_030777385.1 Pseudomonadota bacterium
CCCTTACAGCGCCGCTTCGCCGGTCGCCTTGATGGCCGGCGCCGGCTCCCGGTCCTGGCCGGCCCTGCGGCGCTCGCGATCCTCCAGGAGAAGGCGCGCCGTGATGCGCGCGCCCTCGTAGATCACCGGCAGGCCGCTGCCGGGATGCGTGCCGCCGCCGACCAGATACACATTGCGGCCGAACCGGTTGTGCGGCCGGAAGTACAGCATCTGGGTCAGGTTGTGCGCGAGGTTGAAGGTAGCGCCCTCGAAGACGGCGAAATCGTCCTGCCAGCCGTTCGGCGTCACGACCCGTTCGAAGCGGATGCGGCTCTCGATATCCTCAAGGCCGAGCAGCTTCAGCCGCTCGAGGGCGATCTTGCGATAGCGCGGTGCCTCGCGGGCCCAGTCGACGTTGCAGCGCAGGTTTGGCACGGGCACGAGCACATAAAGGCTCGTATGCCCTTCCGGCGCGAGAGAAGGATCCGACGCACCTGCATGATGCACATAGATCGACGGCTCTTCGGGAAGGATGCCGTTCGTGACCTCGTGGATATTGCGCTCGTAATCCTTCGACAGGAGAATCGTGTGATGGGCCAGATCGCCCACATCGCCTTCGATGCCGAGATAGAGCATGAAGGTCGAGCAGGAGATCTTTGCGCGATCGAGCTTCTTGTTCTTCCAACGCGGACGCATGGCCTCCGGCACGAGACGGCGCATGGCATGGCCGAAATCGCCGTTCACCACAACGGAGCCTGCCGCAAACCGCTCTCCGCCCGCCTCGATGCCGACGGCCTCGCCATCCTCATAGACGATACGGTCCACCGGCGTGTTCAGGCGGATGTCGACGCCCATCTTGCGCGCGACGTTCGCCATGGCCTCGGACACCGCGCCGCAGCCGCCCATGGGATGGAACACCCCATGCTCGTACTCCAGGAACGACAGGATGGTGAACAGGCTCGGACACTGGAACGGCGACATGCCGAGATATTTCGTCTGGAACGAGAAGGCCAGGCGCACGCGCGGATCGGCGAAATAGCGCTTGAGGTCGCTGTCGACGCTGGAGAACGGACGCAGCTTCGGCAGCGCTGCCAGCATTGCCGGCGAGAACATATCGGCGGGGCTCGAGAAGGCCTGTTCGAGCACGGGCCGGAAAGCTTCCAGCTTCTCGCGGTTGTCATCGAGGAAGCGGCGCACATTGCGGGCATCGGCCGGCGCGAGACGGGCGATCTCCTGTTCGAGACGGTCCAGATCGTAGGTGGCGCGGATGGCGCCGCCGCCCTCGAACACGAGATGGTATTGCGGATCGAGCCGCTTGAGTTCGACATGATCTTCCAGCCGCTCGCCGCAAGCCTCGAAGATGTCCTTCAGAACCCGGGGATAGAGGAAAAATGTCGGGCCGATGTCGAATTTGTAGCCGCCGGGCGCATGGATGGTGCGGGTGCGGCCGCCGACGGCGGGCTCGCGCTCGAACACCGTTACGGGCAAGCCCTCCCGGGCCAGCAGCATGGCCGACGCAAGACCCCCTGGGCCTGCACCGATGATGGCAACACCCGGTGATCGGGAAGAATTCAACATGAACCGGAAGCCCTCAGCCGTCTTGGGACGACGGCTGATTGAGTTAGATCAGCCTGCCTCTTTGGGTAGGGGGAAGCAACAAATTTTCCTCTAAGTATTGAGCGGAATTGTATCGAAATTGTAATATTATCCAGGCTATATCTGAGAGGGGCAGATTTCTCCCAGGCTAATTTTGCCAATAGTCGTGTGACTCAAAAGGATTATTGCGGGCAGAAAAAAACCTAACGCCTTATTCTTGCCTTTTTAAGGATCAGCTTCACTTCCAATCAAAACGGAAGGGGAATATGACCTTGAAGAATATCCTCACCCGAGCATCAGCGATGGTGCCACTTCTATTCATGGCGGCGTGCAACACGACCGCTTCCAACGACCCGACGGTCACAGGATCCATCTCCCAACCTATCTCCCAGTCGAATATCGCAACAGGAAAAGCCTTTCAGCGCGGCACGGCCTCCTGGTACGGACCTGGTTTCCACGGCCGGAAGACGGCCAGCGGGGAGCGGTTCAATTCGTTCGACATGACCGCAGCCCATCGCTCCCTGCCGTTCGGCACGAGGCTGAAGGTGGTCAACGAAAACAATGGCCGCTCGGTGGTTGTCCGCGTGAACGACCGCGGTCCCTTCGCGCATCGCCGCATCATCGATCTGGCCAAGGGGCCGGCCCAAGCGCTTGGGCTCACCTCCGCAGGCACGGGCTACGTATCGCTGCATCGGCTCGATTAGGCGCTTCTTAATCCCTTCCGGCGATTCTTGGCCCGATTCGGGACCAAGGGTTGCTTACATGGAATCGAGATCGTCTCGGCCGACGAACGTCATCCGCTTTCCGGGGGCGCGCTCGTCGGCCAATCCCCGCCGCGATCAGCGGGGTCTCATGGACGCGGTTTATGCCGCGGGCTCCCTGCCGATCGACGCAGGAGATCGGGCCACCAAGGCGATGGCGACACGGCTGAACATCTTCGGCTTCGTGGTCATCGACGAGATGCAGGCCGATGGCTCCGCCCGCAGGCTTCGCCCGTCCGAGGCGATCCACGGCTGCACTGCGCGTCCCTGGCGCGTGTCGAAGCCGTCCGGGCGCTATCGCATCGACGACGATGTGCCTGAGACGGATCGGGATCTGTTTGCCGCCTTGCAGGCCTGACAGGCACGCTAAGGCTCGTCTTTTCCATCGCCTGAACTATTTTCCTGCGCCAGCCAATGGCGTTCCAAGGGAATGGCGATGCATCTGGTTCAAATTCTCCTTCCGCTTGCCGACAATGCGGGACGCCGCTTCGACGGCGCAGCTTTTGGGCGTGTTCGTACAGAGTTGGCCGAGCGCTTCGGCGGCATTACGAGCTTTACCCGTGCGCCGGCCGAAGGCGTTTGGAAGGAGGGCGGTCATACGGCTCACGACGACATCGTCGTGTTCGAGGTGATGACGCGCGAACTCGATCATTCCTGGTGGGAGCGCTATCGCGCGGATCTGGAACGCCGATTCGACCAGGAAACCATCGTCATCCGCGCGATCCGGGTGGAAATGGTGTGACGGCGGAACCGGACCAGCACTGCTTCGCTTGTCGTTGCAAAGCGGAGCATCACGATGGCCAGGCCCCTTATCGTTTCCATCCCCCACAATCTTGGCAGGGCCGAAGCAACCCGGCGGCTGCAGGGCGGCATGTCGAGCGTGAAATCCCAGTTCGGAGACAAGGTTGCCTCCATCGATGAAACCTGGAGCGGAAACCGGATGGATTTTCGCGTCGGTGCCATGGGGCAGAACGTCAGCGGTCATCTTGAAGTCATGGAAGAGCAAGTACGCGTTGAAGTGCAGTTGCCATGGATCCTTGCGATGATTGCCGAGAAGGCAAAGACCTTCATCCAAAAGCAAGGCACGCTGCTTCTGGAGAAGAAGTGATGCTGGCTATAGTCATGAATAGCCGTTCACGAATATGAACACAAATGGAACTTAACGGCTCCGTCTGCGTTAGTTGATCGATTGCGACCGCGACCCTTCGCTGGTGCGCTTCATTAAAGTCATCGCTTTATTCGCCCCGGACCGTGTTCTTCCGTCCGATCGTGACAACACAGCTGTTTTTGAGGATCGCGCTATGCATGAGCGTTTGATGACGCAGTCCCATGCCCTTCGTACGCCTATCAAGGCCGGTTCAGAAAAGCCCCTTCTCGTCTGCTTTTCCCACCTCCGCTGGGACTTCGTCTGGCAGCGCCCGCAGCATCTCCTCAGCCGGGCCGCCAAGCATTACAACGTGCTGATCATCGAAGAGCCGGT
>JALYFY010000084.1 GCA_030777385.1 Pseudomonadota bacterium
CCCTCCCACATCAGCTTGGTGGCGCCTTTTCTCCCCGAATGGCCGAGCTGCAGGCAGAATTTCGAGCCCGAATTGGCATGGATGAAATCGACGATCCGCTTCCAGGCCGCCTCCTGCTCGTCGTTCCACAGCCCGGTGCAGCCAAGGGTGATGCGCGCCTCCGGCGACACGCAGGTCATTTCCGTAAACACCAGCCCCGCGCCGCCTGTGGCGCGGGCGCCGTAATGGACGAGATGGAAGTCTCCCGGCACACCATCCTTCGCCGAATATGTGTCCATCGGCGACACCACGACCCGGTTGGCGATCTCCATCTCCCGCAGGCGGAAGGGCTGGAACATGGGCGCGCTCGGGTTCTCGACCGAAACGTCGAAACCCTGCTGCCTGACCTGGCGGGCGAAGGTCCGGTCGACGGCAGCCACGAAATCCGGCGCTCGCAGGCGGAGGTTGTCGTACGTGATGGCTTTGGCGCGGGTCATGACCCCGAAGGCGAACTGCACCGGATCGAAATCCCAGAAGCGCGCCACGTGCTCGAACCAGACGAGCGACACATCCGCCGCGTGCTGGATCTTCTCCACCTCCTCGCGCCGTCCGGTCTCGTAGAGGGACAGGGCACCATCGACGCTCTGCTCGCGGCGGAAGGCCTCGTAGAGAGCGATGGCATCCTCCATGGCGAGCTTCGTGCCGGAGCCGATGGAGAAATGCGCCGAGGCCTTGGCGTCGCCCAGCAGCACCTTGTTGCCCATCACCCAGCGCTTGCTCCGGATCATCGGGAAGTTGCGCCAGATCGAGCGGTTGGTGAGGATGCGGTGCCCGCCGAGGAACCAGCCGAAGACCTGTTCCATGAGCGCTGCCGACTCGGCCTCGCTCTTGTGGTTCAGCCCCGCCCGCTCGAAGGTTTCCGGATCGGTCTCGAACACCCAGGTCGAGCGGTTCGCCTCGTATTGATAGGCGTGGGCGATGAACGGCCCCCACTCGGTTTCCTGGAAGATGAACGTGAAGGCATCGAGCGGCTTGGTGGAACCCATCCAGGCGAACTTGTTGGGCCTTAAGTCCACCTCCGGCTGGAAATGCTCCGCATAGCGGTCCCGGAAGCGGCTGTTGATGCCGTCGGCTATCACGACGAGATCGGCATCGTCGAACTGGCTCTCGTCGTCCACATCGGCTTCGTAGCGAAGCCGGACGCCGAGCTCCTCCGCGCGGTCCTGGAGAATCAGGAGCAGGGCGCGCCGCGAGCAGCCGCAGAAGCCGTTTCCGCCGATCCGGTGCTCGGATCCCCTGAAGTGGATCGCGATGTCGTCCCAGTAGGCGAACTCGCGGGTAATCCGCTGATAGCTCGGAAGGTCATACTTCTCGAAATTGTCGAGGGTCGCATCGGAGAACACGACGCCGAAGCCGAACGTCTCGTCGGCGCGGTTGCGCTCATAGACCGTGATGTCCGCCTCGGGCGTATGCTTCTTCAGCAGAATCGCAAAATAGAGTCCCGCTGGGCCGCCGCCGATGATCGCCGTTTTCATGACAACTCTACCTGAGAAGCTCGATTAATTTATTTTAAGCTTAAAATAATTTTAGTTCAAGCCTTCCGGCATGGGTCAGACCGCCTGCCGAACCTCTGCCGTGCTCCCCTGGCCCTGCTCCTCCTGGGCGATACGGCGCAGGGCGAACCGCTGGAGCTTGCCGGTCTGGGTGCGCGGCAAGGCATCCACATATTCGATGATGCGGGGGTATTTGTAGGGAGCGATCTCCGCCTTCACATGATCTTGGAGCGCTTTCGTCAGGTCCTCGCCCGGTTCATACCCAGGGTGCAGAACCACATAAGCCTTGACGATCATTCCCCGCCCGTCGTCGGGAGCCCCCACGACGCCGCACTCGGCAATCGCCGGATGGGTCAGGAGCGCCGCCTCCACCTCGGGGCCGGCGATGTTGTAGCCCGAGGAGATGATCATGTCGTCGGAGCGCGCCTGGTACCAGAAGTATCCATCCTCATCCATCAGGTAGGAGTCACCGGTGATATTCCAGCCATCTTCCACATATTTGCGCTGCCGCTCGTCGGCCAGGTAGCGGCAACCGGTCGGCCCGCGAACGGCCAGGCGGCCGATGCTGCCGGGGGGCAGAGCGCGCCCCTCGTCGTCGACCACCCGCGCCTCATAACCGGGAACGGGCTTGCCTGTGGCGCCGGGGCGTATCTCGTCCTCCCGCGCGGCGATGAAGATGTGCAGCATCTCCGTCGCGCCAATCCCATCCATCAGCCTGATATTCGTCGCAGCCTTCCAGGCCTCGAAGGTGCCCTTCGGCAGCGGCTCGCCGGCAGAAACGCATTTGCGCAGGGTCGAGATATCGTAGCCCTCAAGCTTCGACAGCATCGCCCGGTAGGCCGTCGGCGCCGTGAAGCAGATGGTGGCCTTGTACTGCATGATCGCCGGCAGGAGATCGTCGGGCCCGGCCTTCTCCAGCAGAATGGTGGAGGCGCCAACTCTCATGGGGAACAGCACGATCCCGCCAAGACCGAAGGTGAAGGCCAGGGGCGGCGAGCCGATGAAGCGGTCGCTCGCCTCCGGCCGTAGAACATTTCCCGAATATGCATCGCAGATCGCCAGCATATTCCGGTGGAAGTGCATGGTGCCCTTCGGCTCACCCGTCGTGCCGGAGGTGAAGCCGATCAGGCATACATCGTCTGCTGCCGTGTCGACCGCTGCAAAGTCCGGCGAGGCCTCGGCGATCAATGCTTCAAGGCTGTCATGCTTGCCCGACCCCCAATACACCACGTGCCGAAGGTCCGGCGCCAATGCCTTCGCGCGCTCCATCTCGTCGGCCAGGCGGTGGTCGCAGAATGCAATCGTGACCTTTGCCTTCGTGAGAGGATAGGCAATCTCCCTGGCACGCAGCAGAGGCATGGTGGCGACAACCACGCCGCCGGCCTTCAGCACCGCCAGATAAGCCGCCACCATCATCGGGCTGTTGGCGGAGCGCAGGAGAACGCGATTCCCCTGCACGAACCCAAGCTTTTGAATCAGCACATTGCAGATCCGGTTCACCCGCTCCTGAAGCTCGCGATAGGTGAGCGTCTCAGTCGGGCTAATCAGGCAGGGCTCGTCGCCCCTTCCCTCCTCAACCCAGCGGTCGAGGAACGCCACGGCGCAGTTGAGACGTTCGGGATATTGGAGTTCCGGGCGCGTGAACAGGAAGGTGGGCCATTGATCCCGAGGCGGGAGGTTATCCCTCGCGAAGGTATCCACATGAGCCGTGTCCGCCATCGTCCGCTCCTCTGTTTGATCGCACCGTAGGAGGACATCGCTTCGCAAGCACCGGCTTGATTAAGGCCGATCCTCCGCCTGTCCTTCTGCCTGCCTTCCTCTGCGAAACAATCCGCTTGAAGAACCTGGAAAATATTTTAAACTTAAAACAATACTTGGCAATCCCAAAGATTGGGGACGCCGGTGCGCCAGCTCCCACAAAGGGAGTGTTCGGCAGAATTTTTTTGCGGCAGAGTAACGCCGCCTTTCCTGGCGAGGCTCCTCATGTCCCGCCCGGAACAATCACGCAGCACGGCAAAAGTGCGCAGGGAACAGCCACTCGGGAGACTACGATGAATGCAACGATCAAAACCCTTGGCCTTGCAGCGGCCTTTGGCCTGGCTGCAGCGCCGGCCCTGGC
>JALYFY010000085.1 GCA_030777385.1 Pseudomonadota bacterium
CCCTCCACAGGGATGTCGCCATCATCGGCGGCGGGCTCGTGGGAAGCTCCGCGGCTCTTGCCCTTCGGCGCATGGGCTTCTCCGTTGTCCTTCTCGACAAGGGCTTCTGCGGCGCGCAGGCCAGCGGCGTGAACTATGGCGGCGTGCGCCGTCAGGGCCGTCCGGCGGAGCAGATCGCTTTGTCTCAACGGGCTCATGCCATTTGGCCGCGCCTGAAGGACCTCATCGGCGTCGATGGTGAATTCGTGCGCTCAGGCCACCTGAAGCTCGCACGAACCGAGGCCGAGATGGCATCGCTCGAAGCCTATGCAGCCCGCGTCTCCGATCTGGGGCTCGACCTGGAGCTGATCGGCGGAAACCAGCTGCGGGAGCGTTTTCCCTGGATCGCCGGAGACGTCATGGGCGCGTCCCTGTGCGCAGGTGATGGACATGCCAATCCGCGCCTTGTCTCTGCGGCCTTCGCCCATGCGGCGCGGCGGGCCGGCGTGGATGTTCTCGAACAGACCCGGGTGTCCCATGTCGAGAAGGCGCTCGACGGTTTTTACCTGTCAGCAGGCTCGAGCACCGAGATCAAGGCGCGCTTCGTGATCAACAGCGCCGGCGCCTGGGCAGGCCCCTTCGCGGAAGCGTTCGGCGAGCCCGTACCGCTCGATGCGATCTATCCAAGCATGATCGTCACCGAGCCCCTCGATGTCTTTATGAGTGTGAACATCGGGGCCGAAGGCGGCGGCATCTATGCGCGCCAGGTCGAGCGCGGCAACTGCATCGTCGGCGGCATGCGCGGCGAGCCGCTTGCGGAGCCCGACTTCTCCCGCCCCACGGGCTCGGGCGCCGTGACCATCATGAACCGCGCCGCGGCCCTGTTCCCGGCTCTGCGCCATGCCTACGCCATTCGTTCCTGGAGCGGTACGGAAGGCGAGATGGCAGACCGGAACCCGGTGATCGGCTTCAGCCGGACCACACCAAACCTCATTCACGCCTTCGGCTTCTCGGGAGCCGGATTCCAGATCGCGCCGGGAGTTGGCGAAGTCCTGGCCGAACTCGTCCGTGACGGTGAAAGCCGCACGCCGATCCAAGCTTTCGCCATCGATCGATTTGCCCGAACGATTCAAGGCTCCCGGGCGGATAACGGACCTGAACCAAAAAAGAGGGAAACAGCACAATGAAAACCACCATGCTTTTGCAAGCCACGGCCCTTGCCGCGCTCACCATCGCCACCTCCGGCGCAGCCCAGGCACAGACGAAGACGCTTTATGTCGGCATGAACGGCGGCAACTTCGAGAAGACCTTCACTCAGCATGTCTTCCCGGATTTCGAGAAGGCAAACGACGTGAAGGTTGTCGTTGTGCCGGGCACCTCGTCCGACATTCTGGCCAAGGCCACCGCGGCCAAGTCCAATCCCCAGATGCATGTGATGTTTCTCGATGACGGCGTTATGATCCGCGCCATCGGCGCAGGCCTGTGCGAGAAGATCAAAGAGACGCCGGTTCTGGCCGATCTTGCTCCTGGCGTTAGGCTGAAGGATGACATGGCAATCGGCATTGATCTCGGCATGACGGGCCTCGCCTACAACAAGAAGATGTTCGAGGAGAAGGGCTGGGCTCCCCCGACCTCGTGGATGGATCTCGCCGACCCCAAGTACAAGGGGAAAGTCGTGTTCCAATCCGCGGCTGCCTCGTCCTTCGGGCTGCATGCCTTCCTGATGTTCAACCGCATCCAGGGAGGCAATGAGAAGAACGTCGAGCCGGGCTTCTCCAAATTCAAGGAAACCATCGGCCCGAACGTGCTCGAATACATCCCGAGTTCGGCCAAGATTTCCGAAATGGTGCAGACCGGCGAAGCCGCGATCTTCCCGTTGACCCCTACCGCCGTGTCGGCTCACCAGGAGAAGAACATTCCGGTGGAATACGCACAGCCTAAGGAAGGCTCCGTTGTTCTGATGGTGACCGAGTGCGTCATCGCTAATAACAGTGAGCCCGAACTGGCTCAGAAGCTTGCCGCCTATCTCCTCTCACCAGAGGCTCAGAGTAAGGCGCTTCAACACGGCAACATCGTTCCATCGAATGTGAACGCCAAAGCCCCCACGCCCGAAGCAGAAGCCAAACTCAAGAAGTTCCACGAGTACATGAAGACTGCTGTCACGCTTGACTGGGATACGATCAACGAGAAGCGGCCGGAATGGAACAGCCGCTGGAACAAGACGATCGAGCGCTGATAGGTTCACGAAACAAGGCGGATGCTCGGTGCATCCGCCTTGTCCAAAGCCCATACTGCCTGAACCGCGGCGGAAGCCCCGGCTGACACAGTGGCTAGCGCTCCTGTCCG
>JALYFY010000086.1 GCA_030777385.1 Pseudomonadota bacterium
CGCCAGCAGCGCGCAATCGAAGTATTCAACGGCGAGATTGGAATTACGGGTAGTTTCCCGTTCGATAAGAAGGTCATGGAACGACTGACCACTGGCCGTGGTGGCGAGCGGCTGAAACGGTTCGTCGTACGCTTCGCGCGTAAGGACAACCTTACTGTCGGCTACGGTAAGGCCGTCCCGGCGCTCACGCGCAACGGGAACAAAACTAACCGCACAGAGAAGGTGGAAGATAATCTTGAGCTCGCCTACGCGGATTCAGTGCACAAGGCCCAAGCAAGCGAGTTCGACCACACGTTCGTTGTCATACCCGCGCCCGATGGACGCAGCTTGTCTCCCGAGCTGGTCTACACGGCCGTGACGCGGGCTAAGGGGCATTGCACCCTACTGGTTCATCGGGACGTTTCGAGCCTTCTACGGCCTGTTCGAGCTTGAACGGTTTGTGGCTGCAGGCGTTTTGCTCCCATTTGGAGGGGAGGAACGATGCTGCCGGACACGCAATGGGCGATGTTGGAGCCGCTGATCGAGGCGTGCCGGCCCAAGGGCAAGACGCCACCGCAGGATCTCCGCCGCACGCTGTCCGCGATCCTCTGGCGGCACCAGAACGGGGCCAAGTGGCGCGCCATCCCCGCTGACCTCGGCCCGTGGTCGCGTGCCGCTCAAACCTTCATCCGCTGGGCCCGGCTTGGGGTCTGGGAGCGGCTGCTCACTCTGGTGCAGGACAAAGGGGTGCAACTCGGCATGACGTTTCTGGACGGCACCAGCATCCGGGCGCACCAGAAAGCGGCGGGTGCCACTCGAAAAGGGGCACTCAAGCTGAACGGGACACCCTTGAGGCGCTCGGGCGCTCTCGTGGGGGCTTTGGGACCAAAGCTTGCGTGATCGCTGACGGTCTCGGACGGGCGCTGGCTTTCATCCTTGCACCCGGCCAAGCCCACGAGTTGCCTCGCGCCATCCCGCTTCTCAACCGCTTGCCGGGCGTGCCGAAAGGGGTGGTTGGTGACCGCAGCTACTCCAGCCACGCCTTCCGGGAGCACATCTGGGAGCGTGGCGCACGCCCGGCAATCCCCTCCAAGCGCAACGAAGTGCCCGTGGCCTGCCCGGATTGGATCTACAACAACCGCAACATCGTCGAGCGCCTCTGGGCTCGCCTGAAGGAGTGGCGTGCTGTCGCCACCCGCTACGAGAAAACCGCCACATCCTTCATGGGCGTCCTCTCCCTCGCCGCCGCACTCGACTGGATCAAGTCATAACAGGCTGTAGTCGAGAGACCCCTTTGGCAGCGGAGCGAGTGGCTGCTCTATTGGATATTCTGTCCCGCTGTGTTGTGGTCGAGGCGCCCCTTGAAGGGGTTGGGGCACTTCCCCAAAGGTAGCGGCCAGCCTTGCCTCTCTCACTCCGACCGGTGGTCGCATCTTTTTTCTCGTTTCACGAGGGCCAGGTGTGCTCCCGGTTAACGCCATGGGTCCTTATGCCAAGGAATGAGGAAAGCTTGCCAGTTCCATTCGGGTCCTGGCGAGCTTTCCCGGCGTTTAACAGAGAGGCGCGGCTTGCGTTGAGTGCTGGAGGAAGAAGCGCATCATCTCGCGACTGGCGTCCGGCCCGCGTGGGTCGGTGTATGATCCGGTCGCGCTCCCGCCGGACCATGCGTGGCCGGCTCCATGAAGAACCCACTGCTCCAGCATCGCTCGCCCGCTTGCGTCCGCGTGGACGGTCCGGGTGTAACTCATTCCACCTGGAGACTGGCCACGGTTCACGTCCGTCCGAAGATCAGCCGCAGCTTTCGCCTGAGCAACGACCTGATCACCATTAAGCGGGTTCACGGTGGTATCGCGGTCCCCGTGGAACACAATCGTCGGGACAGCGCGACCGGGCCTACCCTGTCGACCCGATCCCTTTGTGGCTGGAGGAGACCCGCCCTGCTTCATGGCCGCAAAGGCGGACGGCATGTCGCGGGCAGCCCCGCAGGCCAGCCCGGAATGAACGCCGATCGCGGCATACAGGTCCGGGTAGGTCGCGCCCATGACCGCCGCCGCGGCACCTCCGGCAGACAGGCCGGCGACATACACCTGCCTGGGCTCGACCGGATAGTCGCGCATGATCTCTCGGGTGATCCCCGCGATGAGCGAGGGCTCGCCCTGATCCCGCCGCTGGTCGGCTGCGCTGAACCAGTTCCAGCACTTGGAGGCATTGGCCGTTTGAGCCTGGGCCGGATAGGCAACAAGAAAGGTCAGCTCCTCGGCCAACTCGT
>JALYFY010000087.1 GCA_030777385.1 Pseudomonadota bacterium
AGGAAGAGCGCGCCGGAGATGAGGCCGTGGGAGATCATGGTGAACATGGCACCCTGAATTCCCTGCGCGTTCAGGCTGAACAGGCCCATGGTCACGAAGCCCATATGCGCCACCGACGAGTAGGCAATGAGCTTCTTGATGTCCTCCTGCATCAGGGCGACCAGCGAGGTGTAGATGATCGCCACGACCGAAAGAGCAAAGACCAGGGGTGCGAAATAGACCGAGGCGTCCGGGAACATGGGCAGGGACACCCGGATGAAGCCGTAGCCGCCCATCTTCAGAAGCACGCCCGCCAGGATGACCGAGCCCGCCGTCGGAGCCTCCACGTGAGCGTCCGGCAGCCAGGTGTGCACCGGCCACATGGGCATCTTCACCGCGAAGGATGCGAAGAAGGCAAGCCACAGCCAGGTCTGGAGGTTGGCCGGGAACCGGTGGGCCAGCAGCGTCGGGATGTCCGTGGTGCCGGCCTGCCAGTACATGGCCATGATGGCCAGCAGCATCAGAACCGAGCCGAGCAGCGTGTAGAGGAAGAACTTGAAGCTGGCATAGATGCGCCGCTTGCCGCCCCAGATGCCGATGATGAGGAACATCGGAATGAGGCCTGCCTCGAAGAACAGGTAGAAGAGCACCAGGTCGAGGGCGGAGAACACGCCGATCATGGTGGTCTCGAGCACCAGGAAGGCGACAAAGTATTCCTTCACCCGATGCCCGATCGACTCCCATGAGGCCAGGATGCAGAACGGCATCAGGAACGTGGTGAGCAGGATCAGCGGCATGGAGAAGCCGTCGACGCCGAGCTTGAACCGGATCGTCTCGGAAAGCCAGGTGTGGCTCTCGACCAGCTGGAACGACGCCGTAGCCGTGTCGAAGCGGCCCCAGGCGACGAGCGACAGGAGGAAGGTCGCAATCGTCGTGGCCAGCGCCGCCCAGCGGGCATTGGAGCGAGCAGCCTCGCCGTCGCCGCGCAGGGTCAGGATGAAGGCCGCCCCGACGAGCGGGAGGACCAGGAGGCCGGAGAGAATGCCGAAGCCGAGCATTAGCGGACTCCCCTGAAGAGATAGAAGGTCACGAGAGCCGCAACGCCGATCAGCATGGCGAAGGCGTAGTGGTAGACATAGCCCGTCTGAACCCGCACCACGCCGCGCGTCACGTCCATGACACGGGCCGAGATGCCGTCGGGACCTAGGCCATCAATGATGCGCTGGTCCCCTGTGCGCCAGAAGAAGCGGCCGATGGCCATGGCGGGCCGCACGAAGATCGCGTCGTACAGCTCGTCGAAATACCACTTGTTGAGCAGGAAGCGGTACAGGATCGGGTGGTCGGCCGCGAGCCTTGCCGGCTGCTTGGCGTCGATGATGTACATGTAGACGGCCAGCAGGAAGCCGAGGATCATCATGATCGTGGGAAGCAACGGCACCCAGCCCGGGAGATGGTGCATCTCTTCCAGGATGTGGTTCTCGGGCCGGGTGAACAGGGCACCCTTCCAGAACTCCGCATAGCCTTCGCCGATGAAGGCATCGTGGAAGACGATGCCGGCGACGACCGCTCCGATGGCGAGCACGACGAGCGGCAGCAGCATCACGAGCGGGCTCTCATGGGGCGTGTGGTCCCCATGGTGGCCGTGCTCATGCTGGGCATGGGTCGCCGGCTCGAGATCGTGGCTGTGGTCGTCATGCTCCACGCCCTCATGGTGGCCATGGGCATGGTGATCCGCGTTCGACCAGCGCGCCGTGCCCTCGAAGGTGAGGAAGAACAGGCGCCAGGAGTAGAACGAGGTCATGAAGGCCGCGACCACGGTGGCCAGGAACGCGAAGGAGCCTGCCGAGGAGCGGGCCGCATAGGCCGCCTCGATGATGGCGTCCTTTGAGTAGTAGCCGGCGGTGAACGGGAAGCCGGTGAGCGCGAGCGTGCCGATGGCCATCATCGCCGTGGTGAGGGGGATGTAGCGGCGCAGCGCACCCATGTTCCGCATGTCCTGCTCATGGTGCATGGCATGGATGACGGAGCCTGCGCCTAGGAACAACAGGGCCTTGAAGAAGGCGTGCGTGAAGAGGTGGAAGACGCCAGCACTGTAGGCTCCGACGCCCAGGCCTACGAACATGAAGCCGAGCTGCGAGCAGGTCGAGTAGGCGATCACCCGCTTGATGTCGTTCTGAACGAGGCCGACGGTGGCGGCAAAGAAGGCCGTGATGCCGCCGATGACGGTGACGACCGTCAGAGCCGCGGGAGCGTATTCGAACACCGGCGACAGGCGCGCGACCATGAACACGCCGGCGGTCACCATGGTGGCGGCGTGGATGAGCGCGGAGACCGGGGTCGGGCCTTCCATCGCGTCCGGCAGCCAGGTGTGAAGCAGGAACTGCGCCGACTTGCCCATGGCGCCCATGAAGAGCAGCAGGGCGGCGATGGTCATGGCATGCCATTCGATGCCGAGGAAGTGGAAGTTGGCGTTCGCCAGCTCCGCCACCCGGGGGAAGATCCCGTCGAAGGTGACGCCGTTGAACAGGACGAACAGGGTGAAGATGCCGAGCAGGAAGCCGAAATCGCCGACGCGGTTGACGATGAACGCCTTCATGGCCGCCGCATTGGCCGAGTCCTTCTTGTACCAGAAGCCGATGAGCAGGTAGCTCGCAAGGCCCACGCCTTCCCAGCCGAAGAACATCTGGACCAGGTTGTCGGCCGTCACCAGCATGAGCATGGCGAAGGTGAACAGCGACAGGTACGCGAAGAAGCGCGGACGGTGCGGGTCCTCGTGCATGTAGCCGATGGAATAGAGGTGAACGAGGGCCGAGACCGTGTTCACCACCACCAGCATCATGGCGGTGAGCGTGTCGATCCGGAACGCCCAGTCGACCACGAGATCGCCGACCGACATCCACTGGGCCACCTGAACCCGGGTTGCGCCGTCGCCGAAGCCCACCTGGATGAAGGACACCCAGGACAGGACGGCCGCTACGAAGAGCAGCGCCGTGGTGACGATCTCGCTCGGCCGGGGGCCGAGCAGGCGGCCGAACAGGCCTGCGATGAGGAAGCCGACGAGCGGCAGGAAGACGATTGCGTGATACATGTTCGTTTACTTCGCCGGTCCGTTCGGGCTTACAGCTGACGCATGATCTTGTTCAGAAAACCGGTGCCCACTTTTCCGGATCATGCTCCTAGCCCCTCATCATGTTGACGTCTTCCACCGCGATGGAGCCGCGGTTGCGGAAGAAGACCACCAGAATGGCCAGGCCGATGGCCGCCTCCGCCGCCGCGACCGTGAGGATCAGCAGGGCGAAGAC
>JALYFY010000088.1 GCA_030777385.1 Pseudomonadota bacterium
CACCTTCGATGGTGCAAGCCATGGCGTCATCGATTCCTGCACCATCCGCCGTGATCGTGGGCGAGCCGACGCGCCATGCGGTGGTAACGGGCCATAAGGCCTCGGTGCAGCTGCGCACCCGGGTCACTGGCTATGCCGTTCACTCCAGCCGGATTGACCAGGGCGTGAGCGCGGTCATGAACGCGGCGCGGCTTATCGCATGGCACGAGGATGTAATGGAGGAGAACAGGCGACGGGCCGACCCCGCCAACCCGTTTGAGCCTGCCTATACAACCTTGCATTGCGGCATGATGGTCGGCGGCAGCGCCGCCAATGTGGTCTCATCTTCCGCCTGGTTCTTTAGCGACATCCGAGCGATCCCGACGGAAAGCCCACAGGATTATCTCGCGCGCTACGAGGCTTACATCCGCGATGTGATCGAACCCAGGATGAAGGCCATTGCTCCCGAAACCGGTGTCGCCGTCGAGCTGATCGCTGAGGTTCCCGGTCTGCGACCAGAAACGGACGGCGCTGCCGAGCGCCTGATGCGGCGCCTGACGGGCGACAACGGCACCCATGTGGTGTCCTATGGTACTGAAGCAGGACTCTTCCAGAGGGTAGGCTGGTCGACTGTGGTCTGCGGCCCAGGCGATATTGCTCAGGCTCACCAGCCGGACGAGTACATCGAAACAAGCGAGTTCGAGGCGGGCGAGAGCGTATTGCGTCGTATCATTGGTGATCTCTGTGCCTAATTGCTGAGCAGGAAGGCCTAAGTCGGGGCTAGACCACAGGCCACTTTCCTGCCTAACTTCTTGACGTAACGGAAGGTGCGGCAAAAGCTGGATCATCCGACAAGAAGAACACCGCGCAAAGACGCGGGTCTTTCAGAGGAGAAAGATATACCATGAAGATGCGTTCGAAATTCCTTGCCGCCACGGTTGTGACACTCATGACCGGCGCCGCCCTGCCGGCAATGGCCGTTACTCTGCGGTATTCCAACCAGGGCGACCTGAAGTCGCTGGACCCCTACACGGTCAACGAGACGACCACGAATGCCCATCTGGGCCACGTTTATGAGGGCCTGACCCGGCGCGGTAAAGATCTTGCCATTCAGCCAAGCCTGGCTGAGCGTTGGGAGGTCAGCGAGGACGGACTGACCTGGCGCTTCTTCCTTCGCAAGAACGTCAAATTCCACAACGGCAACCCGTTCACGGCTGACGACGTGATCTTCTCGGCAACCCGGGTGCGGGCGCAGGGCTCCAACTTCCAGACCCGCGTGCCGACGAACTCCGAGTGGGTCAAGGTCGACGATCACACCATCGACGTGAAGCTCAAGTCCCCGAATCCGATCCTGAACTCCCAGTGGGACACCTGGTACATCCTGGACAAGGAATGGGCCGAGGCCAACAACGCGACCGGTCCGACGCCGGCATCCGCCACGACGCCCAGCTATGCGGCCCTCAATGCCAACGGCACGGGCCCGTTCAGGATCGAGAGCCACCAGCCCGGCGTGAAGACCGTCTTCAAGGCCAACAAGGAATGGTGGGACAAGGCCGAGCACAACCTCGACGAGATCGTCTTCACCCCGATCGGCTCGGACGCAACCCGCGTCGCCGCGCTGCTCTCGGGTGAGGTCGATGTGATCGAGCCGGTTCCGCTGCAGGACATTCAGCGCGTCAACAGCAGCGCCAATGCCAAGGTGCAGACCGGCCCGGAGCTGCGCACCATCTTCCTCGGCATGGACCAGACCCGGGACGAACTGCTGTTCTCGAACGTGAAGGGCAAGAACCCCTTCAAGGACAAGCGCGTTCGCGAAGCCTTCTACAAGGCCATCGATATCGAGACGATCAAGTCCCGCGTCATGCGCGGCCTGGCCACGCCTTCGGCTCTCATGATCGCACCGGAACTCGTGCCTTTCTCGAAGGAGTTCGAGCGTCCGAAATATGACGTGGAGGCTGCCAAGAAGCTTCTGGCCGATGCCGGATATCCGAATGGCTTCGAAGTCGGCATGGACTGCCCGAACGACCGCTATGTCAATGACGAGGCGATCTGTCAGGCGGTCGTCAGCATGCTGGCCCGCGCCGGCGTGAAGGTGAACCTGATGGCCCAGCCGAAGGCTCAGTACTTCGGCAAGGTCTTGAAGGCAGGCAATTACAACACCTCCTTCTATCTGCTGGGCTGGACCCCGGGCACCTTCGACGCCCACAACGTGCTGCACGATATCGAAGGCTGCCGCGACAACCCGCAATCGTCGCGCGGCGAGTCGAACCTCGGCAATTTCTGCAACAAGCAGCATGATGAGCTGACCGACAAGATCCTGGTCGAGGTCAACAAGGACAAGCGCAACCAGATGATCAAGGAAGCCTTCCAGATCACGGTCAACGAGTATGGCTACATTCCGCTGCACCAGCAGGCCCTGGCCTGGGGTGTGTCGAACAAGGTGAAGCTCAGCCAGCGCGCCGACAACTCGGTCCTGCTCTACTGGGCCACCAAGCAGCAGTAGTCCGCGCCTGATCGTTCGTCCCGGGCGGCATGCTGCCCGGGACATTTTATTCGAGGTCTCAAACGGAAAGTTCCGCGTGAGGCGCTGCGACCAAGAGATAGTGCATGTTTGCTTTTATCGTCCGACGCGGGCTCCAGGCCATCGGCGTTCTTCTGGCCGTCGGGATCATTTCGTTTGCAATGTTCCGGTTTGCGGGCGATCCCGTAAACCAGATCGTATCCCTCGACACGCCGGCGGCGGAGCGGGAGCAGGTTCGCCGCTCGCTGGGCCTGGATGATCCTGTGCCCCTGCAGTTCGTGCGCTACCTCGCCCAAGCCGCTCAGGGTGATTTCGGTGTGTCGTACCAGTTCCGCCAGCCCGTGTCCGATCTGC
>JALYFY010000089.1 GCA_030777385.1 Pseudomonadota bacterium
GCGCGGAGCAGGCGGTCCACCTCGTCGATGGAGAGCACCTTGGGCAGAACCCTGCCCCTCTTGGGAGCCGAGACGGCCGCGGTGGGATCTGCGGGGGCGTAGCCCTCCACGTAGAGGAACTTGTGGAACTGGCGCACGGCGGAAAGGCGGCGGGCGGCGGAGCTCGCCTTCAGGCCACGCTCCTCGAGGCTTGCCATGAAGCCGCGGAGCGTGGCGGCGGCGGCTGCGTCGGGGCGGCTTCCCGCCTCGTCCAGATAGGCCAGGTAATCGTCGAGATCGCGCCGGTAGGCCTCGAGGGTGTTCCGGGAAGCGCCGCGCTCGGCCGCCAGCATGTCGAGAAAGAGGCCCGCGTGGCGCGCGCCGCTCATGAGGACGAGGGAATCCGGTTGCTGGGGATCGGAACGGTGATCTCCCGCGGCTCCGGCTCGACGAGGTAGGCCAGCGCGATCATGGCGCCGAAGCCCAGGCCGGCGAGAACCGCGATGACGAAGAAGAACCGGAATAAGGTGGGCACGGGAGCCTCGCGTGGAATTGCCCACGCTACAACCATGCAAAGGCCGCGAAGGCAAGTCCCCCGCGGGCCTGAACTTTCCCGGAAAACAGGAATAACGCCCTTGTGACAGACCCCTGCCCTCATGCTAGGACAGGGGCATGAACCGTATCAGCCGCTTCAATTCGCTCGATGAAGTCGGCGGGCAAGAACAGGCAAGCCGGCGCGGCCATCCCGTGAGCCGCCAGCTCGGCACACGATCCCTTGTGCTCGTTGGTCTCATGGGCGCCGGAAAAAGCACCGTGGGCCGCAGGCTCGCGCAGACGCTCCAATTGCCCTTCCGCGACGCCGATCACGAGATCGAGGCGGCCGCCGGCATGTCGATTCCCGACATCTTCTCCATCCACGGGGAGGAATACTTCCGGGACGGGGAGAAGCGCGTGATCGCCCGCCTCCTGCAGGAGGGCCCAATGGTGCTGGCCACCGGCGGCGGGGCCTTCATGAACGAGGAAACCCGCCAGCGCATCGCCGAACAGGGCATCTCGGTCTGGCTCAGGGCCGATCTCGACGTGCTCATGCGGCGGGTCCGCAAGCGCACCACCCGCCCCCTTCTCCAGAACTCGGACCCCGAGGGGACCATGCGCCGCCTCATGGAAACCCGCCACCCGGTCTATGCCACGGCGGACCTCACCGTGGACTCCCACGAGACCCCCCACGACCGGGTGGTGGCCGATATCGTCAAGACCTTGAGCGTCTGGCTCGACCGGAACAAGCAGGAGAGCGCCGGCCCGTGAGCAGCGCAGCCGCCCTTACCGACCCCTCCCCCATCACGGTTCCGGTCCCGCTGGGGGACAGGGCCTACGACATCCTGGTGGGGCGCGGCCTCCTGAAGGATGCGGGCGCCCGCATCGCGGCCCTGGGGGGCCGCGCCGCCGCCATCGTGACCGACGCCCATGTGGGGCCGCTCTACGGGCAGACCCTCGCGGCCGCCCTCGAGGGGGCGGGGCTTCGCACCTCCATCACAACCCTGCCGCCGGGCGAGGCCACCAAATCCTTCGCCTTCCTGGAACAGGCCTGCGACGCGGTGCTGGAGGCCAGGATCGAGCGCGGGGATCTGGTGGTGGCGCTTGGGGGTGGCGTGATCGGGGATCTGGCGGGCTTTGCGGCGGCGGCCGTGCGGCGGGGCGTGCGCTTCGTCCAGGTGCCCACCACCCTGCTCTCCCAGGTCGACTCCTCTGTGGGCGGCAAGACCGGCATCAA
Organism: Pseudomonadota bacterium; assembly: GCA_030777385.1. Lineage (GTDB taxonomy): Bacteria > Pseudomonadota > Alphaproteobacteria > Rhizobiales > Beijerinckiaceae > Microvirga. The sequence goes on from JALYFY010000089.1 coordinate 1,751, forward strand.
TTCCCGCCATGGCAAGAACCTTGTCGGCGCTTTCCATCAGCCGAGCCTGGTGCTGGCCGACACGGCCCTCCTCGATACCCTTCCGGTCCGCGAAATGCGCGCCGGATATGCGGAAGTGGTGAAGTACGGCCTCATCGACGACCCCCGCTTCTTTGCCTGGTGCGAGGCCCACTGGCCCGGGGTTTTCGCGGGCGGCCCTGAGCGGGACGAGGCCGTGGCGCAAAGCTGCCGCGCCAAGGCCGTCGTGGTAGTGCGCGACGAGCACGAGAACGGCGACCGGGCGCTCCTCAATCTCGGCCACACCTTCGGCCATGCGCTGGAGAAGATCACGGCTTACGATTCCGCCCGTCTCGTTCATGGCGAGGGCGTGGCCATCGGCCTGTGCCTCGCCTTCCGCTTCTCCGCCGCCCTCGGGCTCTGCCCCCCGGCTGACGCAAGCCGCGTCGAGGCTCATCTGACGGCCGCCGGGCTTCCCACGCGCCTCGGCGATGTTCCAGGAGGCTGCGGCACGGTCGAGGCGCTTCTCGACGCCATGGCCCAGGACAAGAAGGTGAAGGCGGGCGCCCTCACCTTCATCCTGGCGCGCGGCATCGGCCAGAGCTTCATCGCGCCCGGCATCGAGGCCAGCAGGGTTCGCGCGTTTCTGCAGGACGAAATCAACATATCACGCCCATGATTGAAGAATCCTCCGGCAATCTCTGGCTTGCGGCCCTGGTGGTCGTTTTCTGCCTCCTGCTCTCGGCCTTCTTCTCGGCGAGCGAGACGGCGTTCACGGGCGCATCGCGCTCCCGCATGCTGGTTCTGGAGAGAAGCGGCGACCGGCGCGCCAAGCTGGTCAATCGCCTGCTCGAAATGCGCGAGCGCTTCATCGGCACGGTGCTGATCGGCAACAACATCGTCAATATCGGCGTCTCGGCCTTTGCCACCAGCGTTCTCGTGGCGATCTTCGGCGACGAGGGCGCGATCTACGCCACCGTCATCATGTCGGTCCTGGTGATCGTGTTCGCGGAGGTCCTGCCGAAGACCCTCGCCATCACCTCTCCCGATACCGTCACGCTCTTTCTATCGCGGCCCATGTCCTGGGTCGTGGCGCTGCTGGGGCCGCTTGCCATCGCCATCGAGCGCATGGTGCGCCTCATGCTGCTGCCCTTCGGCATCACGATCGGCGAGAACACGCCCATTCTCTCCGCAAGCGAGGAAATCCGCGGTCAGGTCGCCCTGCTGCACAAGGAAGGCGGCGTCGCGAAGGTGGAGCGCGACATGCTCGGCGGCCTCCTCGACCTCGAAGATCTGACAGTGTCCGAGGTGATGGTCCACCGCACCAAGATGCGCACCATCAATGCGGACCTGTCCTCTGAAGAGATCGTCAGGGAGGTTCTGTCCTCGCCCTATACCCGCATGCCCCTGTGGCGCGAGAGCCAGGAGAACATCGTCGGCCTGCTCCACGCCAAGGACCTGCTGCGGGCGCTCGATGCGGTGGGCGGCGATGCCAGCAAGCTCAAGGTGGAGGCCATCGCGCTGGAAACCTGGTTCGTGCCCGACACCACGTCGCTCCGCGACCAGCTCAAGGCATTCCTCGCGAAGAAAACCCACTTCGCCCTCGTGGTGGACGAGTACGGCGAGGTGATGGGCCTCGTGACGCTCGAGGACATCCTCGAGGAGATCGTCGGCGACATCAAGGACGAGCACGATCTCTCGGTGCAGGGCGTGCGGCCCCAGCCCAACGGCTCGGTGAACGTGGACGGAGGCGTGCCGATCCGCGACCTCAACCGCGCCATGGACTGGAACCTGCCGGACGAGGAGGCCACCACCATCGCGGGCCTCGTCATCCACGAGGCGCAGACCATTCCCGACACGGGCCAGATCTTCACCTTCCATGGCTTCCGCTTCCAGGTGCTGCGCAAGTCACGCAACCGGATCATGGCGCTCAGGATCACGCCGCTCGGGCCGGTTCGCGCCAAAGCGGATTGATCGTCACGCTTTCAAAATCCGGCTCGTCATTCTGTCTGCCCCTTGAGCCCTCATCCTGAGGAGGATTGCGTGAGCAATCCGTCTCGAAGGAGAATTCAGTTCGCTCTGGAACCTCCTTCGAGACGCCGCTGCACGGCTCCTCAGGATGAGGTTTAGAGTTGTGAGCTAGACCTCTAAAAAACCCAGCAGCGCTTCGTTGACGATCTCCGGCTCCTCGTGATGAACCCAGTGGGTGGCGCTCTCGATCCAGCGGATGCTGCCGGCCTTGCACAGAGCAAGGCTTGCTTCGGCCAGCCCCTT